>CALFPN010000122.1 GCA_937919015.1 uncultured Clostridia bacterium | reverse complement strand
AAGAAAGAGGAGGTAAAAATGAAGGATAAAATTGTGATTAAAGGGGCCAGAGAGCATAACCTGCAGAATGTCGACCTGACCATCCCCAGAGACCAGCTTGTGGTCTTTACAGGCGTCAGCGGCAGCGGCAAAAGCTCCCTTGCCTTTGATACTATATACGCAGAAGGGCAGCGACGATATGTGGAATCCCTGTCCTCTTATGCAAGACAGTTTCTGGGCCAGATGGAAAAACCCGATGTGGATTTGATCGAGGGGCTTTCTCCCGCCATCTCCATCGACCAGAAAACCACTAGCCATAACCCCCGTTCTACGGTGGGTACGGTAACGGAAATCTACGATTATCTGCGACTGTTGTACGCAAGGATCGGTATCCCTCATTGCCCCAAATGTGGCAAGGAGATCAAAAAACAGACCATCGACCAGATCGTTGACCGTATCATGGAACTGCCTGAACGGACGAAATTACAGCTCTTGGCACCTGTGGTGCGCGGCAGAAAAGGCGAGCATGTGAAATTGCTGGAGGATGCGAAAAAGAGCGGTTATGTCCGTGTTCGTGTGGATGGCATGATGTATGAACTGTCCGAAAAAATCGAACTGGAAAAAAATAAAAAACATAATATCGAAATTGTGGTCGACCGTTTGATGGTCAAAGAAGGCGTGCAGATGCGCCTGACGGAATCCATCGAAACGGCATCTGCTTTGAGCGGTGGTCTGCTCATTGTGGACGTAAATCAGGGGGAAGACGAGCTGATGTTCAGCCAGAGTTTCTCCTGCCCCGACTGTGGTGTTGACCTGATGGAAATTGAGCCGAGAATGTTCTCTTTCAACAACCCCAGTGGGGCCTGCCCAACCTGCACCGGTCTGGGGATGCAGATGAAGTTTGATGAAGGGCTCATCGTGCCCAATGACAACCTGAGTATCATAGAGGGAGCCATCGCTGCCCCCGGCTATAACTCTGTCAATACCAAAGGCAGTATGAGTAAGGTATTATTTGATGCATTGGCGGAAAAATATGACTTTTCCCTGGAAACACCTTTTAAAGATCTGCCGAGAAAGATCAAAGATATCATTTTTTATGGCACAAAGGAAAAACTGCGGATCACTTATACCAATTTCCGCGGGACAGGTACCTATGATTATGACTTCGAGGGTATTGTAAATAATCTGCAGCGAAGATATAATGAAACTTCGGAAACCATGCGAGCGGAATATGAGGAATTTATGACGAATATTGAGTGCCCTGATTGTAAGGGTAGAAGACTGCGTCCTGAAATTCTGGCAATTACCGTTGGCGGGAAAAATATTTCCGAGGTGACGGAACTTTCTATTGGGAAAATGCAGGAATTTTTCCAAAGCTTGCAGCTGACGGAACGGGAAAACATGATCGCAGAACGGATCATGAAGGAAATTCACGCACGCATCGGTTTTCTGATGGATGTGGGGCTGGAATATCTGACCCTTTCCAGAACGGCGGGCACATTGAGCGGCGGGGAATCCCAGCGTATCCGTCTGGCGACCCAGATTGGCAGCGGTCTGGTGGGCGTGGTCTATATTTTGGATGAACCCAGCATCGGCCTTCATCAGCGGGACAATGACAAGCTGCTGGCAACGTTAAAGCATTTGCGGGACATCGGTAACTCCCTGATCGTGGTAGAGCATGACGAAGATACCATGCTGGCGGCGGATTTTGTGGTGGATATCGGCCCCGGCGCAGGCCGTGAGGGCGGTGAGATCGTGGCGGCTGGCAGTGTGGAAGATATTATGAAAACCGAACGTTCTGTGACAGGGGCATACCTGAGCGGACGTAAAAAAATCGAAGTACCCAAAGAACGCAGACCGATCGTTCCCGACCACAAACTGGTGATCAAAGGGGCGGCGGAAAACAATCTGAAGGGCATTGATGTGGAAATTCCTCTGGGACTGTTTACCTGTGTGACAGGGGTCAGCGGCAGCGGCAAAAGTTCCCTCATCAATGAGATTTTGTATAAACGGCTGGCAAGAGATCTGAATCGGGCGAAAACACGTCCAGGCAAGCATGAGGATATGCTTGGTCTGGAAAAACTGGATAAGGTCATCAATATCGACCAGTCTCCCATTGGACGCACCCCTCGTAGCAATCCTGCGACCTATACAGGACTGTTTGATATGATCCGTGATGTATTTGCCCAGACCACAGAAGCGAAGGTCAGAGGCTATCAGAAGGGCAGATTCAGTTTCAATGTGAAAGGCGGCAGATGTGAAGCCTGTGCCGGCGATGGGATCGTGAAGATCGAAATGCACTTCCTGCCCGATATTTATGTGCCCTGTGAGGTTTGCCACGGCAAGCGATACAACAGGGAAACGCTGGAAGTGAAATATAAGGGCAAAACCATTTCCGATGTGCTGGATATGACGGTGGAGGAAGCACTGAAGTTTTTTGAAAATATTCCCCGAATCAAATCCAAGCTGCAAACCCTTTATGATGTGGGGCTTTCTTATGTACAGCTGGGGCAGTCTTCTACGACCCTTTCCGGTGGGGAAGCCCAGCGGGTGAAGCTGGCAACGGAATTGAGCCGCAGAAGCACAGGAAAGACCATGTATATTCTGGATGAGCCCACCACTGGTCTGCATACGGCAGATGTACACAAACTGGTGCATATTTTGCAGAGGCTGGCAGAGGGCGGAAATACTGTTGTTGTCATCGAGCATAATCTGGATGTGATCAAAACGGCAGACCATATTATCGACCTTGGCCCGGAAGGCGGCGATGGAGGCGGAACACTGGTAGCAGCAGGCACACCGGAGGAAATCTGCGCAGTTGCAGAAAGCTATACAGGCTGCTATTTGAAAAATATTCTTGCGAAAAAGTAAATAAATAAAAACGCTGTATCTGGTAAAATAAATTAAATTTTCGCGGATACGGCGTTCTTTTTGGTGAAAACGATTGGTGATATCTGTTTGAAAACGGAGTTTTCCATTGACATTTGCCAAAAAAGTAAGTAGGATAATAGTAATAACTACTAAATGATTTTGGAGGAGCTTATGGCAAAAGAAAAAGGGCCCGTAGCGGAATTCGAACAGGCGCGGAAGCGGATCAACAGCTATTTTGGCTGTGATGGTGATTTTTTCGTAAAGCCTATGCCGGAGTACGAATGGGCAGTGAAAGAAAATGAGGATTTTGCCTTCCTTAGTTATTGGACAGATAAGGGCAAAAAGGTAGATGCTGTCGTTGTAAAAAAAGGCGGCGAGCCTATGATCTACAAAACAAAAGATTACACGATGGTGGTAGCCATCGATTGCGTGAGGATCGGTTTTATTTTCCGCAATGGGAAAAATGTTATAGAATAATTGAAAACAGGCAGGATATAAGCGCGAAAAGCAGGTAGTCTAAAATTTGTTTTTTAGCATAGACTGAAACTATATGGAGAAGGTCAAGGGAGACTTTGACAAAGTAAAGGGGAGAAAGAGATGCAATTTGATGGATTGCCGGAAAACAATACAGTGGTGATTGCCGGTACGATCACAGAGGGCTGTGTCTTTAGCCATGAAGTATATGGTGAAGGATTTTATACGTTTCGGATCTCTTCCGAACGTCTGAGCGACAGAGCTGACATCTTGCCGGTAACCGTTTCTGAACGTTTGATCGATAAAGATTTGCTGCAGGTTGGGGTGAAGGTAGATATCACAGGTCAGCTGCGCAGCTATAATAACTACAATAGTAAGAAAAATCGATTGGTGTTGACGGTCTTTGCGAGAGAGATCAGACTGATGGAAGAAATGGAAGAAAAGAATGAAAACCAAATCTTCCTTAACGGTTTTATCTGCAAAGCACCCATTTACCGCAAAACACCTTTTGGCAGAGAAATTTCTGACATTCTGGTGGCGGTAAACCGTGCCTATAATAAATCTGATTACATCCCCTGCATCGCATGGGGCAGAAATGCCAGATATATGGCGAATCTGGAGGTGGGCGCAAACATTAAGGTTTGGGGCCGCGTACAATCAAGAGTATATCAGAAACGTGTGGGCGAGGAAGTGGAAGAACGCATTGCTTACGAAGTTTCCGTTTCCAAGATCGAACTTCCTGACCGTGCGGAAATAGCGGAGGAAGGGCAGGAAGCGGCGTTAGAAAATCCCGCTGCAGAATAAACAGGAGTGAAAAGACATGAGAGAAGGTCACATTGCCATTTATTATGGCAAAGGAAAGGGCAAAACATCGCTTGCCGTTGGCCGTGGTATGCGTGCCATCGGTGAAGATCTGCGTGTTGTGATGATCCAGTTTCTGGATTACCATAATAGCAAGGAAACGGCATTACTGAAAAAAATGGAACCGGATTTTCGCGTGTTCCGTTTTGAAAAAGACCGTGATGGTGTAGATGTGCATGATGGTGAACTGGATGAACATCTGAAAAAGGAAATCGGCGGCGAAATTCGAAATGCCTTTAATTTTGCGAAAAAGATCGTAGATACAGGGGAATGCGAAATGCTGCTTCTGGATGGCGTTCTGGAATGTGTGGAAAAAGGCTATCTGCAGGAAGCAGACCTGGAGGATCTGATCGACAGAAGACCTTCTTATATGGATTTTGTCTTAACGGGAACCATTCTTCCGGAAGGGCTGGCTGAGAAAACATCGAATATTTATCAGCTGATATTGGAAAAAGAAGATTTTAAATTATAAAGATAAGGCCCTGTGCATTTGCACAGGGCCTTTTATATGCTTACAGTTATTGCAGGGCGTCCTTCATGCTGTACAGACCAGCAGGTTTGCCTGCTAAGAATTTTGCGGCCTTCACTGCGCCAACGGCGAAAACTTCGCGGGAAGTTGCACGGTGGTTCAGTTCGATCACTTCGTCTCTGCCGGCAAAGATCACATCATGTTCGCCTACGATACTACCGCCGCGGACTGCATGAATACCAATCTCTGTTTTTTCGCGTTTTTCCCGTACCTGAGAACGGTCATAAACATAATGGTATCTTTCATCCATTGCCTGATTGATGGCATCAGCCAGAGCCATTGCCGTGCCGCTGGGGGCATCGATCTTCTGGTTATGGTGTTTTTCCACGATTTCGATATCGAAGCCGCTTTCTGCCAGAATGACAGCTGCACGCTGTACCAGATCCAGCAGCAGGTTTACACCAACAGACATATTTGCGGATTTCAGAATTGCTACATCCTTGCTGGTTTCTTTCATCAGTGCTGTTGTTTCATCAGACAGAGCAGTGGTGCAGAGAACAACAGGGATATTTTTTGTTTTGGAGAATGTCAGCAGAGCGGGCACTGCTTTCGCTGTGGAAAAGTCGATGATAACGTCCGCTGCTACGTCACAAGCATCGCAGGAGGGGAACACAGGGAAATCCAGTGTGGGCATGCCGGGGTCGATGCCGGCTACAACCTGACAGTCTGCTTCATTTTTTACCAGTTCGGCTACCACGCGGCCCATTTTGCCGCCGCAGCCGTGAATAATAATATTAACCATAGTTTCCTCCCGATTAGATTAAACCGTAGTTTTTCATTGCTGTTTTCAGTGTTTCCAGATTTTTGGGTTCCATGTCGCACAGAGGCAGTTTGCATGCGCCAACTTCATAACCCATCAGGTTCAGAGCAGTTTTTACGGGAATAGGGTTTACTTCGCAGAACAGAGCGGAGATCAGTTCAATGGCATCCAGCTGCAGTTTGATCGCACCCTGTACATCGCCTTCCATGAATTTTGCAACCATATCATGGGTTTCCTTAGGCGCTACGTTGGACAGAACGGAGATGACACCTTTGCCGCCCAGAGACAGTACAGGCAGGATCTGATCGTCGTTACCGCTGTAGATATCGAAATCGGGGCCAACCAGTGCAGCAATTTCCGCTACCTGAGACAGGTTGCCGCTTGCTTCTTTTACAGCAACAATATTTTCCACTTTTGCCAGTTCTGCAACGGTTTTTGGAGTCAGATTGCAGCCGGTTCTGCCGGGTACGTTGTACAGAATGATGGGAATATGGATGCTGTTTGCGATTGCTGTGTAGTGCAGGAACAGACCCTTCTGTGTTGCTTTGTTGTAGTAAGGCGTTACCAGAAGAACGCCGTCAGCACCAGCCTTTTCGCAAGCCTGTGCCAGTTCGATGCAGTGCGCTGTGTCGTTGCTGCCTGCGCCGGCAATGACGGGCACACGGCCTGCAGCCACTTCTTTTGCAAAACGTACACATTCGATCTGATCTTCGTCAGAGATCGTTGTTGCTTCCCCTGTTGTACCGCAGATGATCAAAGCATCTGTATTATTTGCGATCTGAAATTCGATCAGTTCTTTCATTTTTTCAAAATTAACGCTGCCATCAGCGTTCATGGGTGTTACAAGAGCTACGCCGGCACCAGTGAAAATAGACATATGTATGACCTCCTCAAAATTGAACCATTTCTCCTATTTTATGAACAAATTTGGATTATTTGTTCATTGCCTTTACGATTTCTTCTGCGATCTGTACTGCGTTTGTTGCTGCCCCCTTACGGATATTGTCTGCAACGACCCACAGGTTTACGCCGCTGTCAACGGATTCATCACGGCGGATACGACCGATAAATACTTCGTCTTTGCCTGCAGCTGTGACTGCCATGGGGTATTCATTGTTTGCGCTGTCGTTCTGTACCACAACGCCGGGTGCATTTTTCAGTACTTCGATGAGTTCATCCAGTTCAAAAGGATTTTCGAATTCTACGTTGATAGATTCGCTGTGGGAATCGAAAACGGGAACACGAACGGTTGTTGCTGTGATTCTCATTGCATCGTTATGCAGAATCTTTCTTGTTTCGTTTACCATCTTCATTTCTTCCTTTGTATAGCCGTTATCCAGGAAGGAATCGATATGAGGCAGGCAGTTGCTTGCAATGGGGTGAGGGAACTTTTTGGGAGCTTCACCCTTCATGCCGTTTTCCAGATCCTGCCAGCCTGCGACACCTGCGCCGGATACAGCCTGATAGGTGGAGTAAACCACACGTTTGATTTTATATTTGTCATCCAGAGGTTTCAGGGCAACCATCGCCTGAATGGTGGAGCAGTTGGGGTTGGCGATGATGTTTTTGTGCCAGCTGATATCTTCGGGATTTACTTCGGGAACAACCAGAGGAACGTTGGGGTCCATTCTCCACTGGGAGCTGTTGTCGATGACGATACAGCCATGAGCCGCAGCGATGGGAGCAAACTTTTCGCTTGTACCGCCGCCTGCGGAGAACAGTGCGATATCAATGGGTTTATCGAAGGAATGTTCATTCAGTTCTTCTACGATATATTCTTTCCCGTTGAATTCCAGTGTTTTGCCTGCGGAACGGGCAGAAGCCATTACATAGAAATTTTCGATGGGGAGCTGTCTTTCTTCCAGAACTTTCAGAAAAGTTCTGCCTACCATACCAGTTGCGCCAACTACGGCCAGATTGATTTTTTTCATTGGAATCATCCTTTCTTCTTTTGCATTGCTTTTATTTGTTGCTTCAAAGCAGAATGTTTCGGATACAAAAAATAAGCCGACTGAAACGCCGACTTCCAAGAAAACTGTGGCAGGAAAGCTGTCGCAGTTTGATTGTTTCTTGTAGCGCTCCATTGTTGCCAATGACAGTCATACGGCTCTTAACCGCACAACCAGAACAGAAATGATAAGGCAATTTCTCTCTTCGGCGTTTTCCCCTTTCCCCGGACTTCTTTTATCCCTTATGACATCCGCTCGGATACTCTTGAAAAACGCACCTCTACTTTGAAAAATATATATTTGCACCTAGTCTAACACCTGTGGGAGGTTCTGTCAAACGATTTTCGGGAAAAAGTTGTATTTTTTCTGAAAATCATTCGTCTTTGTGCAAAATACATATTATTTTGTGTTTTGTGTATACTTTGAGAATAAAAAACAACAGAGGAGGGCTTCTTTTGAAGAAAAGGGAACTGACGGAAGCAGAGAAAAAAGATCTGCAGATGAAAATGGAAATTGCGGAAGAACTGGGATTGCTGGAAAAGGTGGAGCGATTGGGCTGGAAGGGGCTGACGGCCCGTGAAAGCGGACGCATCGGAGGGATCATGGGGCGAAGAAAAACAGAAGAACGGAAAAAGAACTTATAAAAGGTAGAGAAAATTAGGATGAAAGAGGGAAGTATGTTTATTTATGCTTGCAAACAAAGGTATAAGCCGATATAATATAAAGTTGTGAAAGAATAGCCTTTAGAGGAGGAAACCATGAGCGCATACGAAACCTTTGCATCGGTATATGATATTTTTATGGAACAGGTAGAATATGACCAGTGGCTGAACCATATCCATGCCCTATGGGACAAGTATGGGCTGCAGCCGAAAACGATCATCGATCTTGGCTGCGGTACAGGCAGTATCGCGCTTCCTCTGGCAAAAGAAGGCTATGACGTGATCGGGGTGGATCTTTCCCCCGAAATGCTGACAGAGGCGGATCATAAGGCTATGGAAGAAGGCGTTTCTATCCGTTTTGCCTGTCAGGATATGACGGAACTGGATTTGGGCGAGAAAGCAGACTGCATCCTGAGCCTGTGTGACAGTATGAATTATCTGACGGAAGAAGGCCAGCTGAAGGATGCCTTCCGGAGTGTTGCGCAGCATATGAAAAAGGAAAGTCTCTTCTTGTTTGATATGAACACAGAATACAAATTCAAGGAAGTTTTGGGGCAGAATGTATTCGGTTCTGCAGAGGAACATGCGGCCTATATCTGGGAAAACGATTACGACGAGAAAGAAAAGATCAACGAATATTATGTAAGCTTTTTCATTGAAAATGAGGAAGGGCTCTATGAACGCATGGAGGAGTTCCATTATGAAAGGGCTTATTCTATGGAAGAAATTGAAGAAGGTTTGCAGGTAGCAGGGATGGAACTGATAAAAGTGATGGACGGCTACAGTTTTGACCCTCCTCACGCAGAAAGTGAGCGTCTGCTCTTTGCAGCCAGACTGAAATAATAGAAATTTACGGAGGAATTACAATGAATGACTATATCGTAAGAGCAACCGCGGGCAACGGTAGCATCCGTGCTTTCGCAGCTACAACAAGAGATCTGGTGCAGCATGCCAGAGAAGTACACCATACTTCTCCCGTAGCGTCTGCAGCTTTGGGCAGAATGTTGACAGCAGCGGCGATGATGGGCAGCATGCTGAAAGGTGACAAAGATATTCTGACACTGCAGGTGAGAGGGGAAGGCCCGCTGCAGGGCATTGTGGTTACAAGCGACAGTAAGGCGCAGGTAAAGGGCTATGTATTTAATCCGAATGTAGAGATTCCCGATCGCATTCCCGGTAAGCTTGACGTCAGCGGTGCCATTGGTGCAGGCTATCTGAGTGTTATCAAAGACATTGGTATGAGAGAACCTTACGCAGGCAAGATCGAACTGGTTACAGGGGAAATTGCGGAAGACCTGACATATTATTTCGCACAGTCTGAACAGACACCTTCCGCCATTGGTCTGGGGGTTCTGGTGGAAACTGATACATCCATCCGCAGAGCAGGCGGCTTCATCATTCAGCTGCTGCCAGACGCGACAGAAGAAATGATCGTGAAACTGGAAAAGAAACTGGCAACGATTCCCTATGTATCCGATCTGCTGGACATGGGATTGACGCCGGAAGCCATTCTGGAAATGATTTTGGGGGAACTGGATCTGAAGATTATGGACAAGATTCCTACAACATTTTACTGCAACTGTACAAGGGAAAGAGTGGAAAAGGCTCTCATCAGCATTGGTAAGGATGAGCTGGAAAAAATCATCAGAGAAGATAAGAAAGCAAACCTGCACTGTCATTTCTGCAACAAGGAATATGATTTCAACGAAGAACAGCTGGTGGCACTGCTGGAGGAAGCGAGATAAGAAACGGAAAGAGGCGATCCTGTGAAAAGGGATTTTGCGGTGGCTGTGAAAGCTGTCATTATAAAAGAGAATAGAGCATTGGTGCTTTGTCGTTCCAAGCATGAGATGGAAGGCAGCTATATGAACAGCCATCAAAAGTGGGATCTGCCCGGCGGCGGTCTGCATTTTTTTGAAAAGTCTGAGGAAGGACTTCTCAGAGAAATTGCAGAGGAAACCCGGTTGTCCGTGGAGATTGGGCCGCCCCTGTCGTTGTTTGATGTAATCAAGCACCATATCCATCTTTGTATTTTTACATATGCCTGCCGCTGGACGGGGGGCGAGGTATATTTGAGCCCGGAGCATGAATCCTATCAGTGGATCACTGCGGAGGAGATGGAAGATAGTGAATTGCCCCATTGGATGAAGCGGGATATTCGTGCAGCTTTTGCAGTACTGAAAAATGAAAATAAATGAAAATGATTGAAAAGGTGATGTTTTTGCAACATCATCTTTTTTTATTTATTTTGTATAATGGGTGAAAATCAGGAGAGGATTTGAGGCATAAAAATACGATTTTTGCAGAAAGAATGAATCATTTTTCAGTGATGAAAGTATACTTCAGTGGAAAGACAAATTTCCTTTTGGGAAACATAAAGAAAAATGTATTCTTGATTTTGTCTATTTTGTATAATTTTAGCGAAAAAAAGAACAAACCAAATATTTGTGTCCAAATGGCTTGCGTGCGAAATAATGCGATAAAACCTTGGAATTATGGTAAAAACTGCTGTTTATGCAAAAAAGATATGACGGATTTTTAACAAAGAAGGTTGGGTGAGCAAATGAAACATGAAAAATAGGATAAAGGAAGGGATTATTGACAATACTGCATAAATCCCGTATTATCTATAGTGAGGTATGTTTTAGATTTCGTACATACCGTTGGAAAATTAGTGTTTTTCCAGAAAAATATAAACCATGAAGAAACTTTGTGGGAAAAAGAACAGGCAGACAGGAGCAAATGATTATTTTTTGATAAAAAATATAAGCGTTAGAACTTTAACAAGACAGTTCTGACGATCAAATATTTGACACCTGTGCAATTTGTTCAACAAAAAAATGCAGCAAGAGAGGTGAGTAGAATGGCTTATGAGATCCTGAAAAGCATCGTAGAGGCGGAAGCCCGTGCTGCGGAAATCAAAAAGCAGGCTGTGGTGCAGGCTGAACAGATGAAGGCCGAAGCCCTGAAACAGCAGGAATCTCTGCTTGAAGAGGCAAAACTGCAAGGGAAAAAAGAACTGCAGGAAGCCGTTGAAGCAGCTGTAGAGGAAAGCCGTGAGGTGATCCGAAAGATTGCAAAAGAAGCAGAAGAAAACTGTTCCAAGATCAGAGAACAGGCTGCGTTAAAAAAAGAGGAAGCCGTAAAAGCGGTGATCGGAAAGGTCGTGGGAGAGTATGGCAGCTGTTGAGATGCGGAAACTTACTGTCATTGGTCTGAACAGCGGCAGAGCCCCCTTTATCTATGAACTGATGCATCTGGGTGTTGTGGAAATCAACTCTCAGGACGGTATCATCAGCGATGAAGATGCGGATTGGCTGCCAGATATTTTCCGAACCAGTAACAGTGCTGATGTTTCGCGTCTGGAAGGGGATATTATTCGTGTCAGTACGGCTCTGGAAGCCATTGCAAAGTATGACCCGGCAAAGAAGCCTTTGCTCATCACCAGAAAGGAAATGGGCAGGGAAGCGTTTATTTCCTATATGAATAAGGTCAGAACGGATACGGAACGCAATATGGATAAGGCCATTGCCGCTTATAAAGTGATCAATGACGGCAAGGCAGAAATCAATCATCTGCGTTCTCAGATCACAGGGCTTCAGCCGTGGGTAAAACTGGATATTCCGCTGGAATTGAATGAAACGGAATATGTTTCTGTGATCCATGGGGTGACAGGGGCAAAAGTCCAGTCCGGACAGCTGATGACAGCTGTAACGGAAAGTGCACCTTCTGCCCTTGTGCAGGAAGTGGGAGCGGATAAGCAGCAGAAATATTTTTCTATCATTGTTTTGAAGGAAGAAAAAGATGCTTTATATGAAGCACTGCGCCCGTTCAGTTTTTCTGCGATTTCCATGGCAGATCAGAAGGGGACACCTACAGAAGCGATCCATCATTATGAAGCAAGAATTGAAGCGATCGAAACATCGATCGCTGAGAATGAAAAAGTGCTGGCGGAACTTTCCGTTGCACGAAAAGATATTGAATTCCTTTATGACCTTCTGGTAACGCAAAGAGACCGTGCAAGGATCGTAGGGGAAATGCTGAGCACGGATACCGTGTTTTACTTCGACGGCTGGATGCCTGCAAGGGCACAGGCTGAGGTCGAAGAGCTGTTGCAGAGATATGAATTCTATTATGATATTCAGGTTCCTGACGCAGAGGAAGAAGTGCCGGTGCTGCTGCATAACAGCAGTGTGGCGACACCTTTCGAGGCAGTAACGAATATGTACAGTCTGCCGTCCAGAAAGGA
Source organism: uncultured Clostridia bacterium (assembly GCA_937919015.1). GTDB lineage: Bacteria > Bacillota > Clostridia > Lachnospirales > Anaerotignaceae > Anaerotignum_A. The sequence continues at coordinate 5,562 of CALFPN010000122.1, read as the reverse complement.
TATCGACCCGACCGCCATTCTGGCACCCTTCTATTTCATCTTCTTTGGTATGATGCTGTCTGATGCGGCTTATGGTATCATCCTGTCCGCACTGTGCTTCTTCGTGCTGAAGAAATATAAACCCGAAGGTACTATTTATAAGATGTTCAAAATGTTCTTCTACTGTGGGATTTCCACATTTATCTGGGGGGCATTGTTTGGCGGTTGGTTTGGCAACTTCTTTACCGTGGCGGCGGATACGCTCATGGGTAAGGAATTTACCATCAAGCCCATCTGGTTCAACCCTCTGGAAGAACCAATGCGACTGTTGATTTTCTCCCTGATTCTGGGGGCGATCCATCTGTTCATCGGTATGGGCGTACAGGCGTATATGTATTTCAGAGATGGTCAGGCAGTGGATGCCATCTGTGATATCATTTTGTGGTATGTTCTGCTGATTGGTCTGGTTCTGTTTGCGGTAGGCGGCAGCGTAGCACCTGCTCTGACAACAATTGGCAAGATCATGTCCATCGTTGGTGCAGTCGGCATTTTTGCAACCGGCGGCAGAAAGAAAAAAGGGATCATCGGCAAGATTACAGGAGGTCTGGGGGCTCTTTACGGCATCACCAGTTACCTGTCTGATATCCTTTCCTACTCCAGACTGCTGGCATTGGGGCTGGCAACCGGTGTTGTTGCGCAGGTTATCAATACCCTTGGTTCCCTGGCAGGCGGCGGCGTTCTTGGCGCAGTCATCCTGATTGTGGCTTTGGTGTTTGGTACGATCTTCAATCTGGCGATCAATGCGCTGGGCGCATTCGTACATTCCTGCAGATTGCAGTATGTAGAATTCTTCGGTAAGTTTTATACAGGCGGCGGCAGAGAGTTCCGTCCTTTTACAAGAAAAACAAAATATGTCAAGATCGTGAAAGATCAAGATAAATAAGGAGGAGAATCAATTATGGTAGAAAGTTTATTCAGTGGTGAATTTTTGGCATTATTGGGCGCAGCGACAGCAGCACTGGCTGGGATTGGTTCCGCGCTGGGCGTTGGTGTTGCCGGTGAAGCAGCTGCCGGCGTAGTTTCTGAAGATCCTAACAAATTTGGTCAGGTTCTGCTGATGCAGGCACTGCCCGGTACACAGGGGATCTATGGTCTGTTGATCGCCTTCATCGTACTGGTTAAAGTCGGTATGCTGGGCGGCGATGGTATGGTGGATCTGACAGTAGCGCAGGGGGCTTCCATTTTTGCGGCATCTGTTCCCATTGGTCTGGTTGGTATTTTCTCCGGTTATGCACAGGGCAAAGCGGCAGCTTCCGGTATTATGCTGATCGGTAAGAAACCCAGCGAAATGGCAAAAGGTATGCTGTTTGCAGCGATGGTAGAAACATATGCCGTACTGGCTCTGCTGATTTCCTTCCTGATGCTGAACAGCATTCAGCTGTAATTTGAAACTAAGGAAAAAGGAGGAGAAACTCCTATGAATGACGGCAAGATCATTATTGATAAAATCATTTCCGATGCAGAGAAAATTGCGAGTGTGACTATTTCTCAGGCACAGAAGGAAGTGGATGCGCTGCTGAAAACTGCAAAAGGTAGAGCGCAGAGACAGCTGGATCAGATGGATAGGGACACCAATTCCGAAGCGGACAGAGTGAGATCTAAAGAAATTTCCGCAGCGGATATGCAGGCGAAAAAAGCCATTCTGGAAACAAAGCAGGAAATTCTGGCTGAAGTCATTGCGGAAGCGGAACGAAGACTGGTTTCCATGGAAGATGCAGAATATGCTAAAGTGATTGGCGGCATGCTTTCCAGACTGGATAAATCTTTGGGTACAGAAGTCATTGTTTCCAAAAAAGATGCGGCCAGACTGGCTGATGTGGTGCGGGAAAAGGGCTTTGTGCTTTCTGAAAAAACAGCCGATATCAAGGGCGGCTTTATCGTGAAAAACGGAGATATCGAATATAACTATTCTTTTGAATCTATCATTACTGTAGAAAAAGAAGCGATCCGCCAGACAGCAGCAGAAATCTTATTCTAAGGAGGGGTAGAGCATGGCTAAAAACAAGATTTACCCTTTCGCCGTGGCCAGTATCCGTTCCATGGAAAACAAACTGCTGACAAAGCAGAAACTGATGCAGATGGCAGATGCCAAGGATGCAGTGGAAGCCATTCGCATTCTGTGTGAAACAGACTACGGTAAAACAGAGATTGATGACATTCATGACTTTGAAAAAATGATCCAGAATCATCTGGAAGAGGAATATCAGGCAGTTGGTAAGCTGATCCCTTCCGAAACGTTTATGGATATTTTCAGATTCAAGAATGACTATCATAATATCAAGGTTCTGATCAAGGAAGAAATTTCTAAGGTGAATGGTAAAAAATATCTGATTCAGGGTGGTTCTATCCCTCTGGATGATCTGCAGAAGCACTTCCGAGACAGAAACTATATGGAGCTGCCCAATATCAAGGCAGATGCAGTGCAGGAAGCCATCGAAATGTATGCGAAGACAAAAAATGCCCGCTACATCGATACTGTTCTGGACAGAGCATGCTTTCAGGTCATGTCTGAATCGGCACAGAAATTGGGGAATGCATATGTCTCCAAATATGTGCGTAAGCTGGCTGATGTGACAAATCTGAAAACCCTGCTGCGTTGCTGGAGACTGGAACGCAGTCAGGAAGAACTGGAAGAAAGCATCGTTCCCGGCGGCGAGCTGCCCGCAGAATTTCTCATCAGAGCATTCAAAAATGATGTGATTCAGGTGATGAAGGAAACTTCCTATGGATCTCTATGTGATACCTATATGCCACAGGGCTTCACAGTTTTTGAAAAAGCCTGCGATGATTATCTGATGAAATATATTAAAGATGCAAAATATAAGACACTGACCCCTGAACCCGTTGCCGCTTATATTCTGGCAAAGGAAACAGAGGCGAAATGTGTACGAATCATCATGACCTGTAAACTGCGGGATATTGATCCGGAAACGATTAAGGAAAGGGTGAGAGAAGCGTATGTCTAAAGTTGGTATCATTGGCGACAAGGACACGGTTATGGGCTTCCTTGCTCTGGGGATTGATATTTTCCCTGCATACAGTGCAGATGAGATCAAAAAAACCATTAACAGACTGGCAGAACGTGAATATGCCATTATCTATATTACGGAAGAAGCCAGCCTGCAGGCAAAGGAAACCATTGCAAAATACAAGGATATGGAACTGCCCGCCATTATTGTTATTCCCGGTATTTCCGGCAGCATGGGGCTGGGTATGAATGAAGTGCGCGAATCGGCAAAACGTGCCATCGGCGCAGATATCTTGTTTAATGAATAATGAATGATTGTAGGTGAATGAAGATATGACAACAGGCACCATCGTAAAAGTATCTGGTCCACTGGTCATTGCTGAGGGTATGAGAGACGCCAACATGTTTGACGTGGTTCGTGTATCCGAAAAGCATCTGATCGGTGAAATCATTGAAATGCACGGAGACAGAGCCTCTATTCAGGTTTATGAAGAAACAGCGGGCCTTGGTCCCGGTGAGGAAGTTGTTTCCGTTGGTATGCCTATGAGCGTAGAGCTGGGCCCCGGCCTGATCTCTACGATCTATGACGGTATCCAGCGTCCTCTGGAAAAACTGTACGAAGCAAGCGGTACAAACATCCACAGAGGCGTTGAAGTACATTCTCTGGACAGAGAAAAGAAATGGAAATTTGAACCCACAAAACAGCCCGGCGAAGCGGTAGAAGCCGGCGATGTGATCGGTATTGTAGAGGAAACTGCAGTAGTAACCTGTAAGATCATGGTTCCCTATGGTCTGAAAGGTGTGATCAAGGAAATCTTTATCGGCGATTTTACTGTAGAAGAAACAGTTGCAGTGATCACAGATGAAAAGGGCAACGATGTGAACGTGACAATGATGCAGAAGTGGCCCGTTCGCCGTCAGCGTCCTTACAAAGCGAAAGAATCCCCCAATATGCCTCTGGTTACAGGCCAGCGTGTGATTGATACCTTCTTCCCTATTACAAAGGGCGGTGTTGCGGCTATTCCCGGCCCTTTCGGTTCCGGTAAAACAGTAACACAGCATCAGATTGCAAAATGGGCAGATGCCGACATCGTCGTTTATATCGGCTGCGGGGAACGTGGTAACGAAATGACAGACGTACTGAACGAATTCCCTGAATTGATTGACCCTCGTACCGGTCAGTCCCTGATGCAGAGAACCGTTCTGATCGCAAATACATCCGATATGCCCGTAGCAGCCCGTGAAGCATCTATCTATACAGGGATCACTATCGCAGAATTCTTCCGTGATATGGGCTACAGCGTTGCGCTGATGGCAGACTCCACATCTCGTTGGGCAGAAGCTCTCCGTGAAATGTCCGGTCGTCTGGAAGAAATGCCCGGTGAAGAAGGTTACCCTGCATATTTGGGCTCCCGTCTGGCACAGTTCTATGAAAGAGCTGGCCGTGTAGTTTGTCTGGGGAAAGAAGGCAGAATCGGTACACTGTCTGCTATCGGTGCCGTATCTCCTCCCGGTGGTGATATTTCCGAACCTGTTTCTCAGGCAACACTGCGTATCGTAAAAGTATTCTGGGGGCTGGATTCCTCTCTGGCATATAAACGTCATTTCCCCGCCATCAATTGGCTGACAAGCTATTCCCTGTATCAGGAAAAGGTTGATAAATGGACGGACGAAAACGTAGAAGCAGACTTCTCCGCCCAGCGTACAGAAGCCATGCGTCTCTTGCAGACAGAAGCAGAGCTGCAGGAAATCGTACAGCTGGTCGGCGTGGATGCCCTGTCCCATAGTGACAGACTGATTCTGGAAATCTCTCGCTCTATCCGTGAAGACTTCCTGCATCAGAACTCCTTCCACGAAGTGGATACCTATACATCCCTGCATAAACAGTACCGCATGCTGAAACTCATCCTAACACTGTATAAAGAAGCAGGCGAAGCCATCAAGCAGGGCATAACGATTCAGAAAATTTCTAAAATGGATGTGATCGAACGTATCGGTCGTGCAAAATATATAGAAGAAGAAAACGTAGATAAGAGCTACAATGAAATTGAAGAGGAAATCAGAAAAGAAGTAGCAGAACTGATCAGAAAGGGGGCAGATGAAGTATGATTAAGGAATATCGTTCCATTCAGGAAGTAGCTGGCCCTCTGATGGTTGTTTCTGGTGTAGAAGGTGTCACTTATGACGAGCTGGGCGAAATCGAGTTGGCAAGCGGCGAGATCAGAAAATGCAAGGTTCTGGAAGTAAACGGCGACACTGCTCTGGTACAGCTGTTCGAATCTGCAACAGGCATCAACCTGGCGGAAAGTAAAGTCCGTTTCTTGGGCAAAGGTCTGGACTTTGGCGTATCCCCTGATATTCTGGGCCGTGTATTTGACGGTATGGGGAATCCCATGGACGGCGGTCCCGAAATCATCCCTGAAAAGAGACTGGATATCAATGGTGCGCCCATCAACCCTGCCGCAAGAATCTACCCTGCGGAATTCATCCAGACTGGCGTATCTGCCATTGATGGTCTGAATACACTGGTTCGTGGTCAGAAACTGCCCATCTTC
>CALFPN010000121.1 GCA_937919015.1 uncultured Clostridia bacterium | reverse complement strand
TGCACATGGCCGCCGTAATGCCTGCAACTTTCGGATTGCGTTTCCCGATTTCCAATATTTTATCTCCAAAAACAGAGGACCAGCTTTTACCGCCCTTGGAAAGGGCTTTGCCTGTTTTCAGGTCAAAAGCACCGACACCATGATACGCCCATGGTCTTTCCTCCGCATGGGAATAGCCCTTCCCCTTGATGGTCTTCACATGAATGAGGACAGGGCGATTCATCTCCTTCACACTCTCAAACATCTCGATCAGATCAGGAAGGTCATGCCCATCTACAGGGCCAATGTATTTAAAGCCCAGCTGTTCAAACAACGCGCCGCCGGTCAGTAACATTTTTGATTTATCTCTGACATGCTTTAATGCCTGATAGGTACCTTCCCCAATGACAGGCACGTTATCTCTGAACTGTTTCACCGCTTCCTTCCAGCCCCGATACTGCTGACTGGTACGCAGGTTGTTCAAATGCTTGCTGATCGCGCCCACATTGGTATCAATGGACATCTGGTTATCATTCAGAATGACGATAAGCCTTGTATGGTCTTTCCCTGCATTGTTCAATGCCTCATAAGCCAGTCCGCCGGTCATGGAGCCATCCCCGATGACAGCGATCACATGCTCCTTCCCGCCCGTCAGATCTCTGGCCTTTGCCAGACCCAGTGCAGCAGAAATGGAGGTAGAGCTGTGCCCCGCCGCAAAAGCATCACAATCGCTTTCATGGGGCTTGGGGAAGCCGCTCAATCCGTCCAGCTGACGCAACGTATCAAAACGATCTTTTCTGCCCGTCAGGATTTTATGGATATATGCCTGATGGCCCACATCCCATACGATCTTATCGGCAGGAAGGTCAAAGCAGTATTCCAGAGCCACCGTCAGTTCCACCACACCCAGATTGGATGCCAGATGTCCGCCGGTCTTAGAAACCTTCTGCAGCAGGAATTTTCTCAGTTCCCTGCAAAGCAGCTTCAGTTCTTCTTCATTCAGTTTTTTGATATCTTCAGTGGTATGTATCTGATTTAAAATACTGCCCACGTTTTCACCAACTCTCTATTACAGCCACAAACCGATGCAAATACCCAAAAGAGCTCCTGCCGCAACCTCCAGCGGAGTATGCCCCAGAAGTTCTTTCAATTCACCTACATCAGGCATTTTGTGTTCCAAGATCAAGTCATTCAAAATTTCCGCATGTCTGCCTGCCGCACGACGGATGCCCTGGGCATCATACATGGTGACGAAGGAAAAGATCAACGCAATGGCAAACATCGGTGAATCAAAGCCATGGTATTTTGCGATACTGAAGGATAACGCCATGGTAAAGGAGGAATGGGAACTGGGCATACCGCCTGTCCCCATGATGCGGGATGCATCAAATTTTTTCTCCGTGATCAGTGTTAAAATGATTTTGATCCCCTGTGCCGCCGCCCAGCCAATGATGGCAGCCCAAAGGGGGGTGTTTTGCAGAATCGCTCCGAAGTTACTCATAAAATCGCCTTCTTTCTGCTTCATTTTTCAGCCAGCGGAAAGGTTCGGAAAACAAAGCGTTTTCTGAATGGAATCCGCAGGCGGAAACCGCGCTTTTCGCCGAGGAGAACAGGCTGTCGCTTGGAAGTTTGCTTTGCAAACCAGCCTGTTCAGGCTGCTGCTTGCAGTTCCAAAGGCACAGATCTGTTCATACTTCTGTCTTCCAACTCGAAATCCTGATTTCGAGTTAGGCACTCAGTGCCTCAATATGTTCTGGTAAGTAAATATTTTGTCAGTTCCAGTAAGAATTCACAGGATGCACCCTGTTTTTCCCAGATGGCAATGGCTTCGTCGGAAAGCTTTGCCGCAATTTCTCTGGATTTTTCAATGCCAAACAATGTTACATATGTTGTCTTCTGGTTCTTTTCATCACTATGGATGGGCTTGCCCAGTTCTTCCAGTGTGCTTGTCACATCCAGAATATCATCCAAAATCTGGAATGCCACGCCGATCTTTTCCCCTGCCAGACCAAACTGTGCCACGGTTTCCCCATCAGCACCGCCGCAGACCGCACCAGCTTCCAGCGCACCGCGGATCATGGCCGCCGTTTTATGCAGATGGATAAAATCCAGCGTTTCAATATCCAATGGTTTGCCTTCCATAAAAACATCTACCACCTGACCGGTCAGCATGCCGAATACCCCTGCCCCATGGGCAATGGCCTTCATGGCACCTGTGGTCTGGGGGGTAGGATTTTTCAGGCAGGCATCGGCCATGGTTTCCATAGCATGATGCAACAGGCCGTCACCAGCCAGAATCGCCATATCCTCCCCATATACTTTATGGTTTGTCAGTCTGCCGCGGCGATAATCATCATTATCCATGGCAGGCAGATCATCATGGATGAGGGAATAAGTATGGATCATTTCCAAAGCGCAGGCAAAAGGCAGTGCATCTTCCTTTTTACCTCCTACGGCTTCACAAGCCGCCAACACCATCATGGGGCGCAGGCGTTTGCCGCCGGCCAGAAGGCTATAGCGCATGGCCTCAAAGATCACAGGGGGAAATTCCTGCTGTTCGGGCACGGATTTTTCCAATGCCTCTTCGATATATGCACATCTTTCTTTCATTTCCTGTTTCAGATCCATCATACTTCAACCTCCTGAAAAGGCTCTTCCTGCCAGAGTCCTGCTTCTTTTCTGAGAAGGACGATCTCCCCCTCTGCCGCTGCCAGTTTTTCCTTACACAGGGCAGAAAGGCCAAGTCCTTCTTTATACAACGCCACAGCCTGTTCCAGAGGGGCTTCCTCCTGTTCCAGCTGTTCCACGATGGCCTCCAGCCGTTCCATCGCTTCTTCAAATGTCAGTTTCTTTTTTGCCACCATCGAACACCTTCTTTCCCGTCACTGTAGTCTCTAAAATACCGTCTTTCATGCGCACCTGCAAAGCCTGTCCTTCTTTTGCAGACAGAACACTGGTCACAGGCAATCCCTTCTCATCCATGGCCATGGCATAGCCCCGCTGCATGATGGAAAAAGGCGATACCGCTTCCAATCTTGCCCCTGCCGCCGCAAGACGCATATTATTTTTCTCCAGCTTCCGCAAAGTTTCTCGCAGCAAAAGCCGTTCCTTTTCTTCCAAATACATCTGCGTCCGTTGGATGCGCTCCAAAGGACGTTTCAAAACCGGCCTTTCCTTCAGGAAATCCAGTCGTCTTTTGGATGTTGTCAGAACTGCCTGTATGTCTCTGGTAAGTCTGTCTGTCAGTTCCTCTACATCCATTCGGATGCTATCCAGATGCACCGTTGCCAGTTCTGCCGCTGCGGAAGGGGTCGGTGCCCGAAGATCCGATACAAAATCCGCAATGGTAAAATCCGTTTCATGGCCCACGGCGGAAATCACAGGTACTTCCGATGCAAAAATGGCACGAGCCACGATTTCCTCGTTGAACGCCCATAAGTCCTCCATGGAACCGCCGCCGCGTCCCAGAATAATGACATCAGCCTTCCCCCAGCTGTTTGCCAGCTTCAGGCTGTTCACAATATCCTCCGCTGCGGATTCCCCCTGCACCAACGTCGGGAACAGGGCAATTTTCACACGAGGGTCACGGCGTTTGGCAATCTGGATAATATCCCGCACCGCCGCTCCTGTGGGGGATGTGATGACGGCAATGGTCTCCACATGTTCCGGCAGTTCTCGTTTGAAATCGGAATCGAAGAGTCCTTCCGCTGCCAGCTTTTCCTTCATCTGTTCAAAGGCAATCTGCAAAGCACCCATGCCCACAGGCTGCAGAAATTCACCATACAGCTGATACTGCCCTGTTTTCTCGTAAAGAGAAACATGCCCCGCCAAAATGATCTGCATCCCGTTTTCCGGTTCAAAGGGGATCTGTACCGCATCCTGTCGAAAAATGACGCAGGAAATAGCCCCCTGTGCATCCTTCAGGGTGAAATACCAGTGGCCGCTGGAATGGGCCTTGAAATTGGAGATTTCCCCCTGCACCAGAAGGCTGTTCAGTATAAAATCATTTTCCAGCAGATTTTTGATGTATCGGTTGATCTGCCCTACCGAGAAAACCTTCGGCTCAATCATACTTACATCTGGGAAGCTTTGCCCAGTACGCCATTGACAAACGCAGGTGCTTCGTCGGAGCTGAATTTTTTCGCCAGTTCCACCGCTTCGTTAATGGCAACGCCAACGGGAGTTTCTCCAAATTTCATTTCATAAACAGCCAGGCGCAAAATTGCCAGATCCACTTTATTCATACGGGAAAGATCCCAGCCCTTGGCACTCTGTTCAATGATCCCGTCGATTTCTTCCATGTGTTCATGTACGCCTTCCACTTCGGAAAGGATAAAGGCTTTTTCTCCTTCTTCCACAGGTGCTTCCTTTTCTGCAAAGAAAACTTCCTTTACCTGTTCAAATTCCGCTGCTTCGCTGAAATCCATCTGGAACAGCAGGAAAAACGCATTCTTTCTTGCACTTCTTCGGCTCATATTGTTACCTCCGTATTTTTCCGTCTGAAATTTTCATCTCAGTAAAATTTCCATAAAAATGACAAGAGGGTCTCATCGGCATGTGCCATGAGACCCGTTCTTTCGCCGATTATTCTTCTACCTCAGCTTTTACTTCTTTCACAACGCCGGAAACGCTGACATTCACCACTGCCACATTGAGACCCGTCATGGTTTCCACTGTGGATTTCACTCTTTCCTGCACTTCTGCTGCAACCTTCTGCACCTTTGTGCCGAATTTGATGATGATTTCCATATCCAAAACGGCTTCATTTTCATCCTTTGCCACTTTCACACATTTTGTATGACCTTTTTTGCCAAAAAATTCTGTAAAGCCCTTGCCGTGGCTGCCAGCCACAACGCCTTCTACTTCCAGTGCTGCTGTAACAGCGATCACACCGATCACTTCATCTGCAATCTGGATCTGACCATGCATTTTATTTTCAGACATATCAAAAACCTCCTATGTTTTCTTTTTATTCATGCTTTTCATCAAACAAAATATTCACGCATAATTATGATTCGATTATAGCAGATAGTCACCATTTTTGCAATGAATTATGCATAAATTCATGCATAAAAAAAAGGGGCAAAGCCCCTAAGCTGAAACCTGCACTTTATTTGCTTAACGTATTGATTCTGATTTTAGAGGCATCCATCCCTGTTTTTCGTTTGACGATATCCTCAATCTGAGCCACTTCCGCATCGGTCAGAGTGTCCTTATCTACCACCACATCCACTGTATCATCATCCATGCGGACATAGGCTTCTTTGAACCCCTTGGACTCGATCATCGCCTCTGCTGCCGTTTCCTTTTCGATACGCTGCTGCAGCTCCATCATACTTTCCGTACATTTATCTTTCTGTTCCTGAGAAATGTTTTTATTATCCAGCATCTCATTCAGAATATCCTTCTGTTTTGCACGGGACTGTTCCCGATCCAGCTTTGCTTCCGCAAAATAGGACGCACGATCGCCGGCGTTGGCAGAAACAAAGACTGCGGCACCATCCCCTGTGGTTTCCGCCACTTCTGCGGTGATGGGATCTAATTCCGTCTCCGCCGTATCCACATCATCGGGCAGTGCGGCATAATCCACTAGTGCAGTCACATCCCCTTCCTCTGTCAACTGCAGAGCTGTCTGATTTCCCTCAGATGCGCGGCTTTCCTGAAAATTCAGATACCCTGCCGCAGCGATCATCACTGCTAACGCCGTTACTACTACTTGATTTCGTTTGATGACAAACATACCTTTTCCCCCTCATTTCATTTTTAAAACTGCCACCTTATGGGCAGGTACATCCAGAAGTGCCTGGGCAGCCTGATTGAGTGCCGCTGCCACAGCGGGGCTGTCTGCCCCCTGAGCCGCAATCACGACCCCTTCCACCACAGGCCCCGTCTCTGTCAGCACCAGCGGCTGGGTGGCTCCGTCTCCATCCTCCAGCAGGATGGCAGTCTGTTCCGTCCGCAGGGCTTCCCCGTTTTCCTCCCGCGTTTCGTTATGGGCAATGGTCTTTTCCTCCGTTTGGCGATAGGTCAGCATCACATCCACCTGTCCCGCCCCCTGAATTTTAGATAAGATCTCTGCCATGCGACGCTCCGTTGCCCGATCTGCTGTTTCCGTTGCCGCCACGGTTTGCGGCGGTCCTTCCTCCTTGGAATCAGAAAAACTCCGTCCTGCTGCCAGAAGCAGGATGCCCAACAGCAATGCCAACAGGATATTGCTCCGCATTTTTTTATTCTCGGGGCGAAACAGCCCCTTCCATCTGTCCTTTTCCATGCCTTCCTCCTTATGTACCCAACAGCCGCAGCAAGGGCCGCAAAACCGCCCCCAGCACCATGACCCCCAGCACCAGCTCCGCATACCGCCGATATTTCCCCTCAGGCAAAAGGATGCCTGCCAGTGCCGAAAAAATCGTCAAAGCCGTTATAGTTTTTATATATGCCGTGAATGCGTCCATCATTCCTACAAGCCTCCCAACAAAAGCAGTGCCGAGAACAGAAACATGCCTTCTCCAAGGAACACCACCCCCAGCAGCAGCCCTGTGTATTCCCCCGCTGCGCTGATACATTCCACCAGCCGCTCCTCGCAGATGAATTCCGCCGCTGCCGCCGTCAGTTTGAATACCAGCATGATGACCAGCAATTTGATGACAAGGGGGATACACAACAGCAGCAAAAATACCGCCGCCGCCACCAAGGTACCGCTCCGAAGAGTGCCCGCCACCGCGGCCGCCGTTTCCACTGCGCCGCCCATGACATTTCCCACCACCGGCACGGCACTGACGGCAATTTTGGCTGTTTTGGCTGCCAGACCATTCATGGCTCCCCCGCCGATCTTCTGCAGGGAAAGGAGCAGCATGAATGCCATGGCCGCCCCCTTCATACCCCAGCCGATGCACTGCCGCAGGAGTTCTGCAAATTTTCCGAGGATGGGCTTTTCCGAAATATGATCTGCCATTTCCAGAGAGATAGCAAGAAGGATAGCAGGCACGATGATCTTGCTGACCGCCACAGACAATGCCGCCGATCCGCCCATGACAGCAGGACCCATCAGTGCCCCCTGGGCCAGATTTCCCTTTGCTGCCGAAAGCACCAGAAAGACCGGCACCATGGCTCCAAATACGCCGCTGATACCGTTCATCCGCTCCACAACCGTATCAGAAATACCATGAAATGCATCTAAAATCACCACAACCAGCACCATATAGCACAAATAAAAGCCCATTTCCCCCACACTCTTTCCCTGAAAGGAATCGCTGAGCTGCTTTAATATGGCACTGAGCAGCACCACAAGGATCAACTGCATCAATAGCCGCCCCTGCAAGCGGAATTCTCCAAAGGCCGCTTCCGTCAGTTCCTCCTTCCAGCCGGAAAAACTGAAATCAAATTCGCCCAGAAGCACATCCCGCAGTAATTTGGAAAACCCCACATCCGCATCCAACTCTTCCGCCGCCTCATCCACGGCTTCCGTTTCCAGTTTTTCCAGTTCCTGCTCTATGGTCTGCAGATCTGTTTCCGCCCCAAAAACAGGCATGGGCAGGAAAGAAAACAGCAGAACCAGAACCAGTCCGATTTTTCTCATCTCATTCCCCCTCACACCAGACCCATGACCATTTCCAGAAGACCTGTCAAAACCGGTGCTGCCACCGTCATCATTAAGACCTTTCCTGCCAGTTCCACCTTCGATGCAATGGCATTTTCCCCCGCATCGGCGCAAAGCTGGGCTCCAAACTGGGTCAGATAGGCAATACCGATGACCTTCAGCACGATGGCGAAATAGCCTTCTCCCACACCTGCTTTTTCTGCCGTTTCCCGCAGCAGTGAGAGCAGTTCTCCCAAGGGCGTACAGAGCATCAGAAAAATCAGAATCCCCGTTGCCGCTGCCACCAGCATGGCGATCTGGGGATTCTCTTTTTTCAGCAGAACGGCAAATACCGTTCCGATCAGGCCAAGGGCGATAATCCTTGCAATCTCCATTTCACCGCCCCCTTACAGCTGAAACATGGTCTGTACCGTTTCAAACAGCTGACTGATATATCCAATGATCCAAAACAGCACCACCACCAATCCTGCCAGTGTAGTCATCATGGCCTGTTCTTCCCTTCCTGCCCGAATCAGCACCTGATTCAGCACCGCCACCAGAATCCCCACCGCCGCAATGCGGAATACGATATCTATTTCCATCCTCTCTCCCCCTTAAAGCAGCGTTACCACGATCAAAAGTCCCGAAAGGCACCCCATGCCGTAATACAGCCTGCCATTTTTCTCCAGTCGTTTTCGCCCCTGCACCAAGGCGTCCTCTATATATCGCAAAAGCAGACGGATACTGTTTTCCTGCTGTGTTTTATCCAGATACCCCAAAGATCGTCCAAAAACCAGAAGGGCATCCAGATCCTCCATTGTCAGGAAGGTATGCACTGCTTCTTCCCGCCATATTTTCTGCCAGATCTCCTCCGCGGTTTCTCCCTGTCTGGCAGCCAGTTGCTCCGCTGCTTTCTGAAAAATGCCGCCCAATTGTCCGCCCATTTTTCGGCTGACACTTTCCAACGCCTCTGCCAGCGGTGCAGAAAGATATTCGATCTGTCCTTGCAGGAAAATCAGTGCCCGTTCCGTTTCTTCCAGTTCCTTCAAGCGGTATTTTTCTTTCATGGCAAAATATGCACCGAACCATAGGGTCGCCCCCATGGTCAGAACAACACCCAAAAGCCGTATCATTCCCCCTCCCCCTTTCGAAGGATATTCCCTTCCCTGTCCAGAATGACCTCCAAAGTTCCTGTACCATTCCGCGCAGAAAGAAAAAGATATCTTTCAAATATTTTTTCCTGTATCAGTGTCCCCAACTGAGGGCGGTTCCGCAGGTCTTCCATATCAACCCCATGGGCAGTGGCGATCAGCCGAACCCCACAATGCAGCACTTCATGGACAGCATCCACATCCTCTTTCCGGCCCAACTCATCCACAGCAATCACATCCGGCCCCATGCTCCTAAGAAGAAGCACCATTCCCTTCGCCTTGGGGCATCCTTCCAGCACATCCGTACACATTCCCACATCCATCTGGGGCACACCATCCCTTAAGGGTGCGATCTCTCCTCTCTCATCCACCACCCCCACTGTCAGCATCCTTTCACTCAGGCAACGGATGATATCCCGCAAAAGAGTCGTTTTCCCACAACCCGGCGGCGAAACAATGAGGGTATGGCAAAATCGCCCTTCTTCCATCAAATCGGACAGGAATTCTTCTCCCCACCCTTTCTGCTCTCCGGCAATACGGATATTCAGGGCATTGATCTGCTTCAGGGTCCGAATCTCCCCGTTTTCCATGACCGCCTTTCCACAAAAGCCCACCCGATGTCCCCCTTCTATAGTCAGATACCCTTGTCTGAGTTCTTCCTCAAAAGCATACAGAGAATAGGCACTCAAAAGAGATACCGTTTCCCGCAGATCTGCCGCGGATATGCGCTCCGCCATAGGAAATATCTGTCTGTCCGTTCCCTTCAGCATCACCGGCTGCCCGCAGCGCAGGCGGATCTCCTGCAAATGTTCCAGTTCTTTTTCTGTCAGCTTTTCCCGTATTCTGCGGGGCAAAGCCCGCCAGACGGCTTCTGTTTTCATAGTCTCGTCCACCTTTCTGTTCCATCCTATGAAACAATAAAAGAGATATGCAGAAATTTTTCAACGATTTTTCACGAAAAACCATTTTATTTCTTCACAAAACATGATATTATTACAAATATCGCCAACGAAAACAAAAAAACTTTGCCGAAAAGTACAAAAAGGAGTAACCCATGAACACATTTTCCGTCACAGACCACAAGGACAGCCTGCAGCCGTCCCATTGCCAGATCATAACTTCCAAGGGAATCTACAACATCCCTCTGGAAGAAATCTTCTTTATCGAATGTCACCAAAAAAAGTCTTTTGTGCATACAAAAGCAGGGGTTTTGATTCTGCCTGTTCCCCTCTACCGCCTGAAGGATGCCCTGCCTGGGGCTTTGTTCCAGCAGACCCATCGTTCCTTTCTTGTCAATCTAAAGAACATTTCCCATATTGACAAGCAGAAAGATCCTTGGACCATCTCTTTTTTCGGCTACAAAGAGCATGCATTCATCAGCCGCAGCTTTCGTCAACGCTTTGTAAAGGTCGTCAGCGATTGACTTCCTTTTCTGCTGCCGTTAAAATAAAAGAAAAGGAGGTCTTTTTATGAAAGAATTTCGACTGGTCGCCTTGGGCGACAGCCTCACATATGGATATGGTGTCCTTTCCCATGTAGCCTTTCCTTCCCGACTGGCTGCAGAGCTGCCAGAAAAACAACCAAAAATCGTCTGGAAAATCTATAACCGCGGGATCAGTGGAGAAACCACCAGAGAAGCCAAGCTGCGTTTGGAGGGCGGCGTGCTGCGTCTAAATCCTCATATCTGTACCATTCTTCTGGGTTCCAACGACAGTGCCCTCAATGAAGGACAGTACCGCACCCCTTGGGAATATGAAAAAAACATGCGTTTTATTCTGGAACAGCTGATAGCAAGAAAACACGGAGACGCCTTCAACGACGGCTTTTGCCTGCCTGTTCTGATCACCCCTCCCCCCGTGATTGATACGGATTTTTATCCCTTCACCACCACCGACCGCTTGGAGCTGTTCCACAATATCGTACTGAAGCTGGCGGAAGAATACCATCTGCCCGTCATAGATGTCTTCAAAACCTTTACGGATATCCATAAAAACGATGGGTTCGAAGCATATGACGCTCTGTTCCAATTCGACGGCATTCACTGGAGCAACCATGGGTACGATATTTTTTATCCCCTTTTGGAAAATAAAATTCTGGAACTGACCGAAACTCTTTTCAAATGAGCATAAAAAAGCCTTAAGCGAAATTTTTTCGCCTAAGGCTTTTCTGTGTTCTTATTCTTTTGTCGGTTCCGGTGCCTGACCGCAAAGGTCAACCGTCACATGCAGCACCTTCATTTTGGACGCAACGCCAATCCCCACTTCCTGCATGGTGCCGTCCGTCAGTCCACTGACGCGGGCAGGGGTACGCATCCATTCCTGATAAACATTTACCACATCACCCCTCTGTCTGGCAATGATCTCGGAAGCTGTAAAAAAAGCCTTTCCTCGTTCCATGATCCTGCCGAAAGGCGTTGTACCATCAGGACTGTTATAATCAAAATAATTTTCTGCAATCATATCTTCCGAATGAGCTCTCGCCACATCCCGCAGTTTTTTATCCCAAAGGAGAAGGCTTCCGCCCCGTTCCGCACGGCATACCTGAATCAGATCCAGCAGCTGGGCTTCAATATCCTCTTTGGTGGTATACTGCAAGGTACTTTTCGGGTCTTTTTCCTTCACAAATTGTTCCCTCTGCAAAAGCAAACCACACAGATGGCCTTCATAATCCATAATAATCCTTGCTTCAGAACCTTCATTGCGAACAATGCCGCTATGCTCTGCCATACTGATAAAAGAAAGATTTTTGATATCCGCCATAGTTCCTTTCCCATTCATGCCAAGATAAGCATAATCACTACCGGGAACAAAGATCTCTACGATTTTTCCATCTTGAAATGTAACAAAGAAATAATCCTGATATGCATTCAGATAAATATATCTATCCAGACCATAAACACTTTCATCGATACGATCCGGTTCCCCCCATACCGCTTTCAGTTCTGTTTCTGTCCAACCAAGGGATACTGCCTTGCCGCCCACTTTTACCGTATCTGTTTCCGGTTTTTCTGCCGGAATCGGTGGTGTTACCGGTTCTGTTTCCGCTGCAGCATTGGGATCATAGGCCAGCCCCGTTGTTACATAACGGTGGGCACGCACAAAAGAAAGCACTGCTTCCTGTACGGTCATTTCCCGAAAAGGCCCAAAGGTACCGTCTTTATACCCATTGATGATTTCTGCACCATACAGCTGGTTGATATATCTGTTTGAAGATTCATATAATTCTGCCGTATCCGTAAAAGGATTCTTTTTTGCATTTTCCGTCAGATCCAGATTGCAGACCTTTAACGTACGAGCAATCATAATGGCCATCTGCTCTCGGGTCAGGGTGCTATCAGGGGAAAATACCCCCGGCTTTATCCCACTGATTACACCGGCTTCATAGGCGGCAATGACATAAGGATCATTGCAGTCGGAAAAAGGTGTAGCAATCGTAGCCTTTCGTTCCTCCCCTGTTACCGATTCCAGAAAGCCCACCACAACACCGCAGAATTCCTTTCGGCTCATGGGAGAGGTTGCTTTTTGCAGTTCTGTTTCTGTCACAATCCCGTTTTCATAAGCATATTCCATAGAGGAACGAGCCCAAAAAGACGCATTCGTCTTTACTGCGGCAAAAGCAGGAACAGCGGCAGCAACACCAAAAATCCCCGCAAGGAGGATCGCTGCAAACCGTTTCATAGCATTCCTTCCTTTCTCTCTTTTTTCCATTCCGTGAAAATGTAAAAAAAGAATTTCAGGTTTTTTACAATTTTGTGAACACACGTTTGTATTTTATTATAGCATAAATTTCCAGCATAGCAAGGAAAAATGCTTTTTCGTCTCCACAAGCCCTGTCAAAATGCACAAAAAAAGCACTTTTCCCCACCACTTTCCCCTTTCCGATCCAAAAAAATACCCGCCCGGAACGAGCTCTGCAAAAACAAAATTTCTTTAGCAGCCCCCTTCGGACGGGATCCGGTTGGCGGTGCTGAAGCCCACCATCACCTCTCCGCTGCCGTGGCCGATATAGCTGCCCAGCCGAGCCAGGCCTACGCTGCAGCGGCGGATGATCCGCTTCATCTGACGCGCCGTCACCGGAAGGTCAGTAGCCACAATCATAATGCAGCTGCCCTGATCGGGCGTGTCCTCATGAATACGGCGTTCAATTTCCAAGCCTATGGGCTGACCGTCAATCCGCAAATCAGAGAGAGAACCATGGTTGGTCTGAACCAGCACCCCCAGGTGAAATACCTCGCCGTCAATTTCAATCTTCCGGGAGGACGTTCCAATGCCGCCCTTCAGATCGTGGCAGGTCATTCCCTTACCCGCGCCAACATCCCCTTCTGCAAAGGAGGGAGCGGCAGATTCAATCGCTGCAAAAACGTGCTGCTCCTCCACCGCCCGATGCCGGATCTCATTCATAGAGGCATCGTTGCATTCGCAGATGACCGGGTTGACCGACGTGACCGCATAGCCATGCTCCTCGGCATAGCGGCACATGTATTCGACCATCGCGTCATGAACGAGACCAACGTTCAGCGTATTGGTCAGGGCAATGGGCGTTTCCAGCGTGCCCAGTTCGCTGATCTGCATGAGACCTGCGGTCTTGCCGAAGCCGTTGAGCACAT
>CALFPN010000120.1 GCA_937919015.1 uncultured Clostridia bacterium | reverse complement strand
GGCCATCTACATCCTTCATCAAATATACCCCCGGTTTCTGGGGCAGTTTTTTCAATTCTTCCTGAATATCAAACATAAACTCACCTCTAATGACAAAACCGCAGGTTTTGTTGTTCCGCACGAGCTTTGCTCGGAGCACCGACCATTCTCTAATAACAAAGCTGTAAGCTTTGTTGCTCGGAGCACCGACTATATTGTAAAAAAGGAGCGTTCCCTATTTCAAACGCTCCTTTCTGTTTAAAGTAATCTCAATTTTTTCAGAATTCTTGTTAGTTTACCGCCACCGGGCACTGCCTGCAGATCTTCCTCCACAATACCCTTGATGAGGAGCATCACCAGACCGTATACAGCAATGGCAACGCAAATCGCCAACAGCGTTGCAATGGTATTGCTGCCGATGAGCTGGAAGAACAGCTGATAGCTGCCGATCGTGCCAGCCGCCATTGCAACAGACCCAATCACAGGCTTCAGGAAGCTGCCCATAAAGTCGAACCGCGTGCCTGTCAGTCGGGACAGCATGATAACGTCAAACACACCGGCCACCAGATAACAGCCTGTTGTGGAAAGAACTGCACCCAAAACATTGATGGCAGGAATACGGATCAGCAGGAAGTTCAGAATAACTTTTGTGATGGCACCCAAAATCGCACCCACTACAGGCACTTTGATATGCCCGATCCCCTGCAGGATGCCGGTAGAAGTCTGGCAAAGGGCAAGGAAAATGATGGAAATGCCGCCAACCGTCAAAAGCATACCACCGTCAGAAGCATTGGGGAACAGCATTGCCAGAATCTGAGGACCCAGTGCGCTGATACCCACTGCCGCAGGTACGGAAATGATCATGGAAACACGGTATGTAAGGGCCATTTTACGACGCACCTGTTTCTTTTCTTTCAGCTTCACAGATGCCGCAATGCTGGGCAGAGCCGCCGTTGCAATAGCTGTGGAAATGGTTACGGGCAGCGTGGTCAAAGTAACGAATTTACCGGAAAGCTGACCATAAAGCACTTCCGCTTCATTCTGGGTAAATCCTGTATTTACCAGAATTCGCATGACCATTGTCATATCAATCAGATTGGTAATACTGAATACCGCCGTACCGGCAATGATGGGCCATGCGGTCTGCAGAACTTTGCCGATCAGTTCCCGCTTGCTTTCTTCATAGGGCTGTTTGCACCGTCTTGCGCGCCACAGCAGATATTTTCTGATGAGGCAATAAGCAAAAACCACCACAATCAGACCTGCCAAAGCACCGATACCGGTACCCATGGTGCCGCCGGCTGCTGCCAGAGGGATATTTTTCGTCAATCCCGCAGGCACATGGATGCTCAGGAAGACCCACGCCAGATATACACTGAAAAAGGCATTGAATACCTGCTCAATGATCTGGGAAATCGCAGTGGGAACCATGGTATGCATCCCCTGAAAATACCCACGGAATGCAGACATCACAGCCACAATAACCAATGTCGGGCATAAAGTCAGAATGGCATAATAACTGTCAGGAGACTGTACCAGTATTGCCATTTTTTCCGCTGTCAGGAACAGAAGTATCGCAAAAAACACCCCCAGCACTGTAGAAATGATCAGTGCTGCATGGAATACCCGATGGGCATTTCGATACTGCTTCAGAGCGATACGCTCGGAAACCAGTTTTGAGATGGCCGCCGGCAGACCCGCAGAAGACAAAATCAGCAGGAAGGTATAAATATAATACCCGCCGGCATAGATGGCGTTGCCTTGATCCCCGATCATATTGGTCAGGGGCAGGCGGTATACAAAGCCTAAAAAGCGCACAAGCAGACTGGCCGCTGCCAGAATTGCTGCCTGTTTGATAAAGCCGCCGCTTTTTTTCTTTGCTTTTGCTGCCATTGGTACACCTCTTTTCTATCTAAAAAATCAATCAAAATCTAAATCAGCCGTTTGCGCGGTTTTTTGCTTTTCTGCGCTGTGTATTATCCAGAATTTTCTTTCTCATACGCAGGTTGCTGGGGGTTACTTCCAAGAGTTCATCATCACTGATGAATTCCATGCACTGTTCCAGAGACATTACGATATGGGGTGTCAGTTTCAGTGCTTCATCGGAGCCGGATGCACGAGTATTTGTCAGCTGTTTTCTCTTACAAACGTTGATATCCATATCGTCGGAGCGGGCATTTCTGCCGACCACCATACCTTCGTAAACCTTTGTGCCTGCGCCGATGAACAGATCGCCGCGTTCCTGAGCATTGAACAAACCGTAAGCCACCGCTTCCCCGCTTTCAAAAGCTACCAGAGAGCCCTGAGAACGTGTCATGATATCGCCTTTGTAGGGTTCATAGCCATCGAACAGAGAGTTCAGGATGCCGTTACCCTTGGTATCTGTCATAAATTCACTACGGTAGCCGATGAGACCTCTTGCAGGGATGGAGAACTCCAGTCTGGTATAGCCGCCTTTTGCAGGATACATATTTGTCATTTCGCCTTTTCTGGAACCCAGTTTTTCGATCACGTTACCTACAAATTCTTCAGGAACGTCGATGGTCACAGCTTCCATGGGTTCGCATTTTTTGCCTTCGATTTCCTTAAACAGAACTTCAGGCTTGGAAACCTGAAATTCATAGCCTTCTCTTCTCAGGGTTTCAATCAGAATGGACAGATGCAGTTCCCCTCTACCGGAAACCTTTACGCTGTCCAGATTATCTGTATCTTCTACACGCAGGCTGACGTCTGTATTCAGTTCCTTGAACAGTCTGTCTCTGATCTGTCTGGAAGTAACGTATTTCCCCTCCTGACCGGCAAAGGGGCTGTCATTTACGGAGAAGTTCATTGCCAGTGTAGGTTCGGAAATTTTCACGAAAGGCAGTGCTTCAGGCTTTTCGGGGGAGCAGATGGTATCGCCGATGGCAATATTTTCAATACCACTCAGAGCAACGATATTACCAACGGATGCTTCTTTTACTTCTACTCTCTGCAGACCTTCAAACTGGTACAGTTTTGTGATTCTTACTTTTTTCTGGGTCTCTGCATTATGCATATTCAGAACGACTACTTCATCATTTACTTTCAATGTGCCGTTTTCAATTTTACCGATACCGATACGACCCAGATATTCGCTGTAGTCGATCGTAGAGATCAATGCCTGGGCAGGTGCTTCGCTATCACCTGTGGGTGCAGGGATATGGTTGATGATCGCTTCAAACAGAGGTTTCATGTCGCCTTCTCTTACAGAAGAATCCTCGGAAGCGTAACCGCCTCTTGCAGATGCAAATACAAAGGGAGAATCCAGCTGGTCATCATTTGCATCCAGCTCCATGAACAGCTCCAGAACTTCATCGATCACTTCCTCAGGTCTTGCTTCAGGTCTGTCGATCTTATTCACACAAACCACAACGGGATGATTCAGTTCCAGTGCTTTGCGCAGAACGAATTTTGTCTGAGGCATGGGGCCTTCAAAGGCATCTACCACCAGAACAACACCATCTACCATTTTCAGTACACGCTCTACTTCACCGCCGAAGTCTGCATGGCCGGGGGTATCGATGATATTGATCTTCATATCACCGTAATTTACTGCTGTATTTTTGGAAAGAATGGTGATGCCTCTTTCCCTTTCGATATCGCCGCTGTCCATAACTCTTTCCTGAACTGCCTGATTGGAACGGAAGATACCACTCTGTTTCAAAAGCTGGTCAACCAGTGTGGTTTTACCATGGTCAACATGGGCGATGATAGCTACATTTCTGATATTCTCAATATTTTGTTTCATATAAAATTACTCCGATCATGTCTTATTTTCTCTTATATACAACGCTATATTATAACACCGCATCCCCTTACACGCAATCTTTCCACAGAAAAAAATATGCCTGTATTCAAGGAAAAACAGGCACTTTTAAAGGTATTTTTCACAAAAAAACGATGATTTAGTCTGTGATACCAAATCATCGTTTTATTCGTTTTTCAGCACTGTAATTGTACCATTTTCCACCAGCGTTACAAACAGTTCTGCCAGCTGAGGGTCAAACTGTCTGCCGGCCTCATTTCTTACGATGCTCAGTGCACGTTCTGTGTCATAGGCATCTTTGTAGGAACGCTTGGAAACCATTGCATCAAAGGAATCTGCGATACAAAGGATCCTTGCAGAAAGGGGGATATCTTCACCAGCGATACGACGGGGATACCCTCTGCCGTCCCATCTTTCATGATGGCCGATGACAGCAGGAATAACGTAATCCAGAGAAGGCAGATGACGAATGATGCCGATGGAGTTTTCCACATGCTCTTTCATCACCTCATATTCATCCATTTCCAGCTTGCCCGGCTTATTCAGAATACTTTCCGGAATGCCGATCTTACCAATATCATGGAGCAATGCTGCTTCATGGATGATAGAAACACTTTCCTGATTTAAGCCATATGCTTTTGCCAGTTTTGTCGCATATTCTGCCACATTTTTGGAATGGTTGAATGTATAGTGGTCTTTTGTATCAATGGCAGCCGTTAAGGCATAGATCGTAGATGCATATTCGGAATAGATGCCTTCACGGTAACCTGTACCGTTTTCCATCTGGTTTGCACGGACATCTTCTATCTCACCGATAGAATAAATCATGACTTTATTTTTGCCGGTATGCTTTGCCTGATACAATGCCATATCCGCATTATCCATCAGCTGTTTCATATTGGAAGCGGCATAAGGAATGGAACAGATACCAACACTGGCCGTCAGTACTTTCTGACGGTACATCTGACCCCTGTTCTGCTTATTGATGTCCATAATCTGCTGACGGATGTTATTCGCCATATTTTTTGCAGCAAGGATATCAAACTGAGGCAGGATCACGGCAAATTCCTTGCCGTTATAACGAGCCACATACCCATTTTCACCCACGCAGGCCTGCAGTACCGCTGCTACATGCTTCAGCGCTTTATCCCCTTCTTCTGCGCCATAAAGCTGATTGTACAATTTAAAGTCATCAATGCTGACCATCAGCAGGCTCAGAGAAAGATGCCTATTCTTTTCTACTTCCGCTTCCAGTGTTTCGTAGAAATATTTACGGTTCAGGAGGCCTGTCAGCTCATCGATACGGGCTTCCATATAAACCTTTTCATACAGATGGGAGTTTTTTACCGCAATAGAACTGATGGAACCCACAGAATCCAGAAAAGCAAGATCATCCGCATTCAGAATAGATCGTCTTTCCTTTTCCGTAACCATCACAAAACCAACCAGCTGTTTTTCATCCTTCAGTGGAACAATACATTCAATATCCAGCAGCCTCAGCAGCTGCTTCTCTGTTTCCCACATGGATTTATAAGCCACCGTACGACGAAAATCCTTCATCAGCAAATATGTTGTATGAGACTTCAGCCACAGAACAACAGGGTTGTCTGCTTTTAGGGCATAACTGCGTTTATCCAAAGGGCTGGTACTGTAGGAAATGTTGTACTGGTCACCGTTATTGTTGATCAGGCATACATAAACCTTTTTGACACCGACCGTGGACTGAATCACATGCACCATTACATCCAGAATTTCATTGATCTTCAAACTTTTAGAAACAGCAGAACTGAATTCTTTCAATGTTTCGGAACGAGCCAGCTCATCACGGATGAAAAGCTTATCGATCAGATGTTTCATCAAAGTATAAATTACGATGGTTGCCACCATAAAGATAACGGAAACCACCAGGATATCATATTCCGCCTGCGCAGGGAACATTTTATCAATGAACCTTCTCAGAGGGAAAATGATATTACTGAAAATCGCAAGAGAACATACACCTGCGATCATGTAGCAGCTGCCCTTGGACGCCAGCAGCGTCAGTCGGAACATTCTTCTTGCATACAGCGCATATACCAAACAGAATACATTGACGATACCTGTCATGATATCTACAGGAACCCCTACAAATGGAGGCAGAAAGATCAGTACATTCCCTGCATACATGATCAAAAGCCCCAGCTCGATGGGAATCATCTGCCGTTTCAGCATTTCATCCTTCTTACCATCTCTCCACAGTAACCAAAACATATGTACACTGGCACCAAAGGTTACGCCATACAGGAAGATAACCTTCCATGTTGTTTCATAGATAAAGGAAACTGTGCCGTTTACGCCAATAACCACTTCTGGTGCCGCCAGCAAAGCACCCGTCAAAATATTGAAGGCATTGGCCGCCACAGCAAGGACGATCCAGATCTTTCTCCAGATACCAATATTGATATTAGCGAAATCCACTGCAAAGAGCAGGGATACATAAGGACAAAGGGTCAAACCCAGAATGGAGATATCATACCAAAACTTGATGCCCGGTGCGATCTGGGCACGCATCAGGAAAGAACCACCAGTCCACAGGAGCATGGTGATCAAAATCAGCATAAACTCATTGATCAGTCTGTTCTTTTTCGCTGCGATAAAGGTCAGGAACAAGAACAGATACGATATCAGCGCAATAATCGAGATGAATGCATAACCACTGGTCATAAGCGTTCACCTCCTCTGTACTGATACCACAGATCAACGGCTTCTTCCGTCTGCTTCAGTTCCATCACATCGTATTTAGATGGATTGATCTTTCGCAGCGTTTTGCCTGTTCGTCTTTGGTATTCGGCAAAGGTGCCGCATTTCAGAATAGTGATTTCCAGAGGATCCACCCCAAGAATCTTCTTCAGATCTTTATAATCCTGATCCACATATTTAAAATAAACACTCAGATGTTCTCTCAGGATTTCTTTGCTGATGGCCTGAGAAAGCAGTACTTTCGGTGATAATTCCAAATAAAGATGCAAACGAGGTCGTTTTTCTTCATTGTATTCCTTCAGTGCCACCCACGCTTCCACCTCCAGCCGGCTCAAATCAATGGCACTCTGAATCGAATATTCCGTTACACGGGTAAAACCTGCAATATCGATGACAGTAGGAATACGGTCAATATAATGAAAACGGGGGATCTTTGTACCGTCCTCAGCATTTTCCAGACCAACGCAGCGATAAACATCGCCTACACGGTAGCGGACAAAAGCACCACCCTTCAATACGGAAATAACCAGTTCGTATTTTTCACCGGGAAGGACTTCATTCATCAGGTAAGTCTTCGGCTGATATTCCGGATTCTCCAGACTAATTTCCATTTCCTTTTCAGGAATGAATTCATAGAAACAAGCATCCGGGAAGAAGTACATCCCATTCTTTGTCCATGTTTCCGTACCGATGCAGCTGGGTTCCGTACCTGCAAACAATTCCATGGGTCTGATACCCCACAGCCGTTCCAGATCGTCTTTGTAACTATTGTTATCTGTACCGGCTACCACAAAACCCTTCGGCTTAAAGAGGTCTTTCGGCATTAGAGATCTACCTTCTTTTTTACAAAGCCGTTTTGCCTTCAGCAATCTTGCCAGCATGGCAGGAGAAATCTTTTTTAAACCGGAAACTCCGCCGCCACCGCCGCTCATATCACTCAGACTAAGGCTTACGAAATAAGCCACACTGCCCAGACCAAAGAAAAAGTCAATCTCTCTCTTCATAGCCATTTTGAACCCCAGCTTATTCCTTTCTGCAAAGGACATCTGCTGCGCCTCTTTTACAGGGGGCAAAAAGTCAATCTCTATCTCATCATTCAATGCCAGCGGGAACAAACCTGTGGCATAGGGCAAAGGTGCCAGTGCATACAGGAAGGTATCATGGGCCCTCAGATCAAACTTGCCTTTTTCATGAGCCGTTGTCAGGATCATGCAGGCAAGCACATTGCTGCGGTATGTATCCAGCATACTCTGGGTATAAGGCGCAACCTTCACAGGATGACGTCCGCCTTCCCATGTAGTCTGAATCCAGATGATCGGCTCATCGGGAAGCGCGCTGCCCTGCTTTGTCAGAAGCACATCGGCATAATCGCCATAGGTGGTCAATGGAACGACCTTGCGGAATTCATCAATGCTGCTGATACGCTTCCCTTTCAGAAAACGCTGCCCCAAAGGACAATTACTCCAAAGGGCAATCTGTTCTTCCATCAGTCGGTTCTGTATGGACATATACTCCTCCATGGAAAGATCAAGGAAGCCACAGTATTCCTGCCAGATCTCTTCCTGAGATAATGTTTTCAATTTTTCTTCAAATCTCATAAACCAGTCACCGGCTCTCCTTGAAAGTATCCATACAGCGTTTCAGGCTTTTTCCATTAGGGATCAGAAACGGCACGCGTTTTTGATAATCCGCATAATCAGAAAAAATTCTGGGAAATGCATAGTAGTCCTGCAATATAATATAGCAGAAATTCAAAAAGCTGAACCAACCTGCCATGACCAGCAACAGCTTTCCGCCAAACGCCAGCCAAAGACAGAAATAAAAGCCCACAAACCACAGCACACCGGGATGTCTGCAGAGGGCATACATTTTTTTATCATAGGTCTTGTGGACTTCCTGTGCCACATAAGTTTTCTCAAAAGGCAGAGCAAAGAAAAGTGTATAAATAAGCAGTCCCAAAAACAGGATCGCAAGGATCAGAAAAAAGATCTGCCTCATCCCTCTTTCCATATGCAGAATATCTATTTTCCGTAGAAGCAACATCGTCGCTGCAACCAAAAAAACAGAACCTACTGTAAAAAAACACTTCGTAATCTTACGAAAACAATGGGAATTGGTTCCTGCCTGTTCCAAATCATAAACCATATATAAAATGAATGAAATTGTACCTAAAACTATTTCCTTCATATATTCTTCTCTTGCTTATGGCATAATTCCATAAACAAACCCACCTTTCGACACTAATTCATTATCAATATTAGCACGAAAAATAGACTCTTTCAATGAAAAAACGTATAATTAAAAAACTTATTTCAGAAAATATAAATCATCTCTATATATCTTCACAATTATGTATGTTTTTGATGTATGGACAAAAAATACCCCTCTCCCAAACACTCCGTTTAGAAACATAAAAGAGCTCTCCTGACGGAGAGCTCTTTTTGCATAACCAAATCTAAATGTATATTTTTGAATGCTTTCGCAGTCCATTCTATAATTAAAATCGATTAAGCGCGTGTTACGTTTGCAGCCTGAGGGCCTTTTGCACCCTGAACTACTTCGAATTCTACTTCCTGGCCTTCTTCCAGTGTTTTGTAGCCTTCAGCCTGAATTGCGGAGAAATGTACGAATACATCGTCTTCACCAGGTACGGAGAT
Organism: uncultured Clostridia bacterium; assembly: GCA_937919015.1. Classification (GTDB taxonomy): domain Bacteria; phylum Bacillota; class Clostridia; order Lachnospirales; family Anaerotignaceae; genus Anaerotignum_A. The sequence continues at coordinate 13,983 of CALFPN010000120.1, read as the reverse complement.
GAAACCAAAACCTTTTTCTGCGTTAAACCATTTAACTGTACCTTTTTTCATTACTTAAATCCTCCTAGATAGATAAAAAATTGTTACTCATTGATACTACCATAATATTCCCCCAGTGTCAATTAGAATTCTACCATTCCACTTGGGATTCGTCCGCCAGAAAATTACATTTTTCCGTAGGTTTCGTCTTCCTGAAGGACACCATTCTGGATGGCCATACGAGCCAGTTCATCGCATCTTTCATTGCCCGGATTGTCCGCATGCCCTTTTACCCAGATGAATTTCACCTGATGTTTTTCCAGCATAATGAGAAGCCTTTCCCATAGGTCTACGTTGGAGGCTCTCTCCTTTTTATTGCGCATCCATCCGTTCTGCTTCCACTTCACAACCCATCCCTTTTCTATGGCATCCACCACATATTTGGAATCGCTGTAGAGATTAACTCTGCATGGCTCCTTCAATGCTTCCAGCCCCTTAATGACTGCCAAAACCTCCATGCGGTTGTTGGTGGTCAAACGGTAGCCTTCGGAAAGTTCCTTTCTTGCGGCACCATACAGCAGCACCACCCCATAGCCGCCGGGGCCTGGATTGCCGGAGCAGGCCCCGTCTGTATAAATCGTTACTTCTTTCATGCCTGTTCCTCCTTCAAAAAAACTTCCCCGATAAGCAGATCTTCCTTTGTTGTGATCTTGATGTTACGATAGCTGCCCATAAAGACTTTTACAGGATATCCGCTGTTCTCTGCCAAAGAAGCATCATCTGTTCCCAAAAAGCCCTCCTCTTTCGCCTGCATATATGCTTTCATAATCAGCTCTCTGCGAAAGGTCTGCGGGGTCTGGATCTGCCACAGGGTACTTCTGTCAGGTGTATCCACAGCAATGTTTTCACTATTGCAGACCTTGATGGTATCCTTAGCAGGTACACCTGCCACACAACTTCCCATCTCTAATGCCATTTCAATAGAAGCGTTTATCATGTCTTCTGTTACAAAAGGGCGCACACCGTCATGGATGAGAACGATCTCAGAATCCACAGACACTTCCTGCAGACCGTTCCATACGGAATCCTGCCGTTCCCTTCCACCCGCAGCAATGGATCTGATTTTCTGCCAGTCATATTCCTGTGCCATCTCCTGTACATCCTGCAGAGACTCTTCTCCTGTTACCAAAACAATGTCTCTAATTTTTTCTGCTTTCTCAAATTTTTCCACCGTATGGGCCAAAATTTCCCTTCCGCATAGGGGCAGAAACTGTTTGCTGATTTCCGTGCCCATTCGTTTTCCTTTTCCCGCTGCCACAATAACAGCTGTACAGATGGGTTTCATCCTATTCCACCTCCGAATCAGCTTTTCTTTAATAAAAATGCGAAACCAAGCAAGCTGATTTCGCATTTTTCTTTTTCTCTCTTATGCCGCGATCATCTTTGTGAAGATCATACGGCCTGCCGCCGTCTGCAAAACACTGGTCACGATGACCGTTTTTGTTTCACCAATATGTCTACTGCCGCCATCCACAACGATCATGGTGCCATCATTCAGATAAGCAACGCCCTGCCCCTGTTCTTTGCCGGCCTTGATGATTGTCACCTGCATTTCCTCTCCTGGCAGAACCACAGGTTTGATGGCATTGGCCAATTCGTTGATATTCAGCACACGAACCCCCTGAAATTCCGCCACCTTATTCAGGTTGAAATCATTCGTCACAACAAAAGCATCCAGCTTTTCTGCCATTTTCAGCAGCATGGAATCCACTTCCATGGGCTTATCCGCTTTAAAACTCTGAATTTCTACGGGCACTGCCAGCTGCTTCTGTATCTCATTCAGGATATCCAACCCACGGCGTCCTCTCTGACGTTTCAGGCTGTCTGCAGAGTCCGCAATGTGGCGCAGCTCCTCCAACACAAAGTCGGGGATAATGATCTTCCCTTCAATAAATCCCGTCTGCAGCAGGTCCATAATACGTCCGTCTATGATCACACTGGTATCCAGAATCTTTGGTCTGCCTGTAATGCTGTCATCTGCAGTCATGGGTTTTGTTGTCAGCAGCACCTGCTGCAACGTACGCACATTGACATCATCCTTCTTTCTTCTGGCAACGCGAATCCCAAGAACACCAAAAAAGATATTCAACAGGATAATGATAAATGTGCCAAGGATACCAAAATCACGGAATGCAAACCCAATTAGATTTGCGATCACCAGACCGATAAAACAGCCAATTACAGAAAACGCCAGTTCCTTCACATTCATTTTTGTGAGACGTTCCTCCGTCTGCGTCATTCGTTTCATAAGCAGATTCGCTGTAGTGGTAGAAGCTATAAAATAAAATATGAATCCAGTAAAAACAGAAAGTGCTGTCGGGATATAGGCAGGCATTTTCGCTGTAAAATTGAATAAGTCCGAAATAAATATAATATGCATTATCGCATAAGTCGCCGCCACAACAATCAAACTCATGATCATTTCAATCAGTCTTCTCACGATAATTCACCTCCTTTATCTTATATTTCGGCAAAACGCAAAAAAATGAATACTATCCGCACTTTACCATAAGGATAGTCTAACCCATTTATTCCTATTTTGCAAGGAAAGATCTCTCTTTCTTAACCTATATCCAAATAATTTTCTATCGCTAATTGTTTTTCATACTACATATTGTATTTTATTCTATTGAATTTTGTAGTCTGATTTGCTATATTACATTATAAAGAATTCTTTATGAGAATATTTTTAAGTTGAAATAGATTTTTTTAATAAACAAGGAGGCGTACCAATGGCAGATTATCAGATTTTCAGCGACGGTGCTTGCGATATTGGTTTTGAAAAAGCCGCAGAACTAGGTATTCAGCTGATCCCTTTCTATGTTTCGATCGACCATGAAAATTATTATAAGGAAATTCTCGAAATTTCTCTGGATGATTATTTCCGTTTCATGACAGAAGAAAAAGGGTATCCGAAAACTTCCCTGCCCTCCATTCAAGATTATATCGATGCTTTTACCCCCGCTCTGGAAGCAGGAAAAGATGTTCTTTGCCTGACAATGACAAGAAGCCTGACTGCTTCTCTGGAATCTGCCATGACCGCAAAAGCTATGCTGGAAGAGGACTTCCCTAACGCAAGGATCGAAGTCATCAATTCCTGGGTAGCCACCGGCGCACAAATGCTGCTTCTGATGGAAATGGCGCGTATGCAGAAAAACGGTAAATCTATTGACGATGTTCTTGCTTATGTAGAAAAAGCCCGCGCAGATGCCCGTATCCATTTTATGGTGGGCGATCTGAGCTATCTGGAAGTCGGCGGTCGTATCGGCAAACTGGCAACTCTTTCCGGCGGTCTTTTAAAAATAAAACCCATCATTATCCTAAAAGACGGTGAAATCGGCATTGGCGGTGTTTGCCGTGCCAGAAAGAAAGGGCTGACGCAGATCGCAGACGTGACAAAGAAACACTTCCGAGAAACAGGAGAAGACCCTTCTCAGTATATCGCCACTCCCGGTACAAATACCATTTGGGAGGATATGGATGATTTCTATGAAAAAATGAAGGAAACCGTTCCCGGCATGGAATTCCTGCCCCCCTTCCAGATCGGCGCAACCATCTCCAGCCACACCGGCCCCGGCACAACCGGTTTCTGTTTTGTAAAAAAATACGAATATTATGGTTTCTAAAAAATAAACCCTCGACAAAATCGAGGGTTCTTTTTATGTAAAAAAAAGAGAGGCATTTCGCCTCTCTTCATTTTTATTTTGATTATTTGTACTGATGCAGAACGTGGTCTACAATACCAACAATTTCACCATTTTCTTTGTAAACACGAGGAACGCGTTTTGTAATTACGCAGGGCAGTTCATAGTTGATTGTGCCCAAAATTGCAGCCAGATCATCAAATGTAACATGTTTGTCACCGTCTGTACCAACAACGATGACTTCTGTACCCATTTTAACATCAGGAATACCTGTAACGTCAATCATCAGCTGGTCCATGCAAACGCGGCCAACAACGGGTGCATAATGACCGTTAACAATCATGTTTGCTTTGTTGGACAATGCTCTGTTATAACCATCTGCATAGCCGATGGGAACAGTAGCGATTACTCTTTCTGTTTCTGCTGTGTATGTTCTGCCGTAGGACAGCTGAGAACCAGCGGGAACAGTTTTTACCAGACCGATTGTAGATTTTACTGTCATCAGAGGTTTCAGGTCGATCATGCCAGCGTTTTCACCGGAAGGCAGCATACCGTATGTAATGATACCGGAACGGCACATATCAATATGTCTTTCAGGATAAGCAATTGTTGTCGCAGAGTTTGCGCAGTGACGCAGACCTACATTCACACCAGCTTCCTGCAGTGCAGATACCATTTTATCGAAACGGTCGAACTGCATTTTTGTGAAATCAGGATGGTCTCCTGTATAGGAGTCAGCGACAGCATGGTGTGTGAAAATGCCTGTGATCTTCACATTAGGCATTTTGCTTACTTCGATAATATCTTTCAGGGACTGTTCAAAATTGGGTTCATCTGTCTGGAAACCAACACGGGTCATACCTGTATCCAGTTTGATATGACCTTCTACAACAACGCCTGCTGCTTCTGCTGCTTCCTGCAGAGATTTTGCGTGCTCCATACCAACGATCGCATTTGTAATGCTATAGCTGTTCATGATTTTTACACAATCTGCGGGTGTGTAGCCCAGAACCAGAATCGGCTTTGTAATCCCTTCATTTCTCAGGCTCATTGCTTCTTCGATGTTGGAAACGCCAAACCAGTCAAAACCGCCAGCCTGCAGTTTACGTGCTACGAAACCATCGCCGTGGCCATAAGCGTCAGCTTTTACGATACCCATTACTTTGTGTTTGGGAGCCATTTTAGATTTGATGCTCTTGATATTGTAATCCAGTGCATCCAGATCTACTTCTGCCCATGTTCTTTTGATAAAATCCATAAATTCCGCTTCCTTTCGTAAGAAAAATTGTTGATTTTTCCAGCATCTTTTTCGTTGCCAAAGCCTCAAAAACGCCATACTTTGGCAATTATTTAACACTTGTATTCAATATAGCACACTATGGCTCTTTTGACAATATCTGCTGAAAAATATTTCATTCTTATCTAAAAAGAATACAATGTACACAAAAGCGTTATGCCAGATACATTCTGGTGAAAATATCATAGGCATCCCGAATGGCATTGCCGCCGTCTCCTACTTCGTTTGCATCACCCACAATAGCATAGCTCATACGTTCATCCATCAGCCAGAAGGTCAGTTCGCTGTCTACGCAGGATTCTCCGCCTCCGGCCCAGATCACATAGTCCGCAGAAACGAACATGGGCATTTCACCGATCTTTACATACAGCTTTCTTCCTTCCATCAGGGTTGGCTGGGTGGTTGTCAGGAAGCTGACATGTTTCTTTTTCAGATCAGCCAGCAAGGGCTTCGCCATCGCACCTAAGTCCATGCCCATTTTCTTTGCCTTGTCAATGATCTTGAGCTTATATTCGTCTTCTTTTACTTCGATTTTATCCATCATATAAGCCGCTGTTTCCAGACCAACGGCACCACCGCCAAGGATGACTCCTTCCCCCTCCAAGAGTTCCAGAACCTTTTCTTCCGACATCTGCAATACTTCCTGAGCTGTGAAATATTTTTCATCGGGAACACCTTCAATAGAAACTTTTTCAGGCTGACTGCCCGTGGCAATGACTGTAAAGTAAGGATTTCTGGATGCAATGAATTCTTTTGTCCCTTCCGTCTCCGTCAGGATAGTAACCCCCAACTCTTCCAGCGCATATTTCATATAATCAATATATTTCAGCAAGTCGCCTTTTTTGGGAGGCAGTGCTGCCAATCTCAGCTGACCGCCCAGTTCCTTTTCTTTGCAAAGGATGGTGGTTTTGAAGCCTCGTTCTGCCGCCTTTTTCGCCGCTTCCATACCGGCAGGGCCGCCGCCTACAACGACACATTCTTTTCTGGTAGCGATTTTTCTGCGCTGATTTTCAAAATACTCTTTCCCCGCTTCAGGGTTAAAAGCACAGAATACTTCTTCCCCTTTCAGCACCGCTGCGATACATTTGTTGCAGCCCTGACAAGGCAGATAAGGTTTTCCTTCTTTCATCTTATTGGCAAAAGCAGGGTCAGCCAGAAATGCTCTTGCCGTACCGCAGAAATCACACAGTCCTTCTGCCAGAATACGTTCTGCTGTTTCCTCATCCTGAATACGATTACAGGCAATGACAGGTACGGACAGATATCTCTTCATAATACCCGCAAAAGGCGCATAAGCCCCCTTCGCCACATGATAAGAGATCTGTTCGATAGGAGATTCATGCCAGCCGCCGGTCACTGTTACACCATCGATCAGGCCTGCATCTTCTGCCTTTTTGCAAAAACGAACCGTATCTGCCAGTTCATAGCCCTCTTCTACCATCTGCGCCGCGGAAACCTTCACCAGAACGGGATAGTCCCCCACAGCCTGACGGATTTCACCCAAAACTTCCATGGGAAATTTCACGCCATTTTCGTTTTGATAGCCATATGCATCCTCTCTCAGATTTGTGATGGGAGAGAAAAATTCAGAAAGCAGATAGCCGGCAGAAGCACTGACTTCCACCAGATCTGCACCGATTTCCTTACACAAAGCCGCTGCATTGGCAAAGGCCTTTTTTGTTGCTGCCAAATCATCCATTGTCATTTCCTGCGGTTCTGCACGGAAAATGGGAGAAGGCACCGCAGAAGGTGCCAGCAAAGGCTTATCCCCATGATTTTTTGCACTTTCGTTTCTGCCGCAGTGGAACAGCTGCACGATCAATTTGCAGTCATGGGCATGGACACGTTCTGCCAATGTTTTCAGACTTTCTTTGTCCACCGTTTCCGCATCGTACATTCCCTTCAGTGCCCCCGCTTCATTGATCGCCAGCAGGCAGGTCACGGCCGCTGCACCGCCTTTTGCTCTTTCTTCATAATATGCATAATTCCTTTCGGTCAGAGCATTGCCTTCTGCAAAACCAGTATGCATGGCCAGCATGATCCAGCGATTTTTTAATGTAACATCTTTGATTTGAAATGGTGTAAAAACCATATCCATCCCTCCATTTCTTCTTTTTTTAGCATATCATATCCATATTTCTTTTTCCACCCAAAGATTGCTGCAGACGGTTTATGATTTTGCCTGAATGCATCTTGCGCATCTCTTATCTTCTCTGATAAAATAGAAATATTAGGCAGGTGAAAACCATGAAACAGATCAAATTAGTCGCATCCGATCTGGATGGCACATTATTAAATAAAAACAAGGAAATCACACCCCGTCTTTTCGATGCGCTGGAAAAGATGGATAAACTGGGAATCTATTTTGTTCCTTCCACAGGCCGACCTTTCAGCACCGTACCACAGGCCATCAAGGAACTGCCCTTTCTGAAATATGTCATCACCAGCAACGGTGCAACGATTTATGATGCAGCGGAACAAAAAAATATCATCGAAAACTATCTGACTCCCGAAGCGGTAGATGCCGTGATCAAGATCGCAAGGGAACTGCCCGTCATCACGGAGTATTTTATTGCGGGTAAGGCTTATATCGCCAAAACGATCTATGATGACCTGACCCCCTTCGACCTGACAGAAAGCCATGTGACCTATATCAAAAATTCTCGCACACCCGTAGAGGATTTCTGGACAGAAATGAAACGAAACAACACCGTTTTGGAAAATATCAATCTGGTGTTCAAAGACATGGAGCTGCGGCGGGAAACATGGGACAAACTGAAAAATCTTGGAGTGGCTTCCGTTACCGCTTCCACCACAAAAAATATTGAGATCACCTCCCTTTTCGCTACAAAGGCAAAGGCTCTGGAAAAGCTTTGTGAAGTATTGGGGCTTGAAAGAGAAAATGTTCTCGCCATGGGCGATGGGGATAACGATATGCCCATGATCCAATTTGCCAGCATCGGCGTTGCCATGGCAAATGGGGAAGAACATATCAAACAGGCAGCCGATATCATTGCAGATGACTGCAACGATTTCGGCGCAGCAAAAATACTGGAACAGATCATTGAAGAACAAACCAAAGGAGATTACAAATGAGTATTCTGAACGTAGTAAACCTGAATCACGGCTTCGGCGACAGAGCCATCTATAAAGATGTTTCCTTCCGTCTGCTGAAAGGCGAACATGTTGGTTTTGTTGGTGCCAACGGCGAAGGCAAATCCACCTTTATGAATATCATCACAGGCAAACTGATGCCTGATGAAGGCAAGATCGAATGGAGCAAAAATGTCCGTGTCGGCTACTTAGACCAACATACGGTTCTGGAAAAAGGCCAGACCATCCGTGATGTACTGGCATCTGCCTTCTCTTACCTGTTTGAACTGGAAGCCCAGATGAATGCCTACTATGCGGAAATGGCAGACTGCGATGAAGACCGCATGAATTTCCTGATGGAAGAAACAGGCAGTATTCAGGAAATGCTGGATCAGCATGATTTCTATATTATCGATTCCAAAGTGGATGAAATCGGCCGTGCCCTGGGTCTTTCCGATCTGGGTCTGGACAGAGATGTTACAGCGCTTTCCGGTGGTCAGAGAACAAGAGTGCTGATGGGCAAACTGCTGCTGGAAAAACCTGATATCCTGCTCTTGGACGAACCTACCAACTATCTGGATGAAAACCATATCGAATGGCTGAAACGTTACCTGAATGATTACGAAAACGCTTTCATCCTGATCTCCCACGATATCCCCTTCCTGAACAGCGTCGTGAATCTGATCTACCATGTGGAAAATGCAGAACTGACCCGCTATGTTGGTGACTACAACAAATTCATGGAAGTTTACGAAATGAAGAAAGCCCAGCTGGAAGCAGCTTACCGCAAACAACAGCAGGAGATCGAAGACCTGAAGGACTTCGTTGCCAGAAACAAAGCCCGTGTTGCCACAAGAAACATGGCCATGTCCAGACAGAAAAAACTGGATAAGATGGATGTCATCGAACTGGCGAAGGACAGACCCAAGCCCGAATTTAACTTCAAGGAAGCAAGAGCTGCCGGCAGATATATCTTCCAGACAGAAGACCTTGTGATCGGTTATGACAAGCCTCTGTCCCGCCCTCTGAACCTTTCCATGGAAAGAGGCCAGAAAATCGCGCTGGTCGGCACAAATGGTATCGGTAAAACAACGCTTCTGAAGTCCATCATTGGTGAGATTCCTCCCCTCAGCGGCAAAACCACTCTGGGGGATTATCTGTATACAGGCTATTTTGAACAGGAAAAGAAATATACAGAAAATGTGACATGTATCGACGAAATCTGGAAGGAGTTCCCCTCCTATACCCAGTATGAAGTCCGCTCCGCTTTGGCAAAATGCGGTCTGACAACTAAGCACATCGAAAGCATGGTAAAGGTTCTCAGCGGCGGCGAACAGGCAAAGGTACGTCTTTGCAAGCTCATCAACAATGAAACAAACGTACTGCTTTTGGACGAACCTACCAACCATTTGGACGTAGACGCAAAGGAAGAACTGAAACGCGCCCTGCAGGCATATAAAGGCAGCATCCTTCTCATCTGCCACGAACCAGAATTCTATCGTGACGTGGTAACAGAGGTCTGGAACTGTGAAGAATGGACCACCGTGCAGTTGTAATTGCATAAAAATAAGGCTATCCAAATGGATAGCCTTTCTTTTTTTAAATTGCTTTACTGATATCTGAAAATCCTTCCCAAACAGAAATCAAGCCTGTATACGGGTTAGAGCCATAGACTTCACCGGTATATCTGTTAAAAAAGACAGGAAGTTCTTCAAATCCATTTAATTTATAGATGTCATACCGCCCCAGTTTCTTTCCAGAATCGAAAATCTCCTTTGGATCATATGCCTGTCCGGATCCCGCCAGCCCTTCTGTGATTTGTCTGTACTCTTCTTCGGATAAAGCCTGCAAAATAGCCAGAGCTTCTTCCTTTGTATAAATCTTTTCCCGCACTTTCGGTGTTTCTACCGTAATGATACGAATTTGCGGCTGCATTTCTTTTTCTTCATCGCCACAGATTTCCTTGCGATAATCAGAAATATAGCCAACCTCACAGCCAAAAGCTTCCGCCAGATAACGCAGCGGAACATAAACTCTGCCATTTATTTCCGTCACTTCAAGATTCGAATAATGTAGATACAATTCCAGATCTTCTTTTTTTACTGTTACTTCTCCACTTTCCTCCTGCGGCTGCAATGTGAGCTGCAAAGGCGTCTCGATCACATCAAAAGGTACATGAACCGTTCCATTTTCACAGAGCAAAAGATCGGGATATGGCACAAATCCCCCGTCAATCATCAGAAGATAGATATCTCCGTTGATACTATGAAAAAAATCCGATTCCATTTGCCCCTGTTCTACGTTCAAATAATCCACCTCGTAGTACTCCTGAAAATCTGTGTTTCTCATATGGATATTCATATTGTTTTCCACCCATTCAGCCCGTTCCGCTGCAAAAGCCTGCAACGGCAGGCTGCCCATGAATACAGATACCAAAATCCCACAGAAAAATTTCTTTCCTTTCATCTCCATTCCCCTTTCTTTGGATTCCCTTTTTCTATATTTCAATTATAACAAAGTTTTATTCCCTGTCATCCGACATCCTCAATTTTTAAGATTATCGTAAGATTTATCCATGTATCTTGTTCTATCTTATGATTTCCTTTATACTAAAAACAAAAAAATAATGAAGAAAGGAGAATTCTATGGGAGGCCTCGCGATTATGTTTCATCCTGCATGGCTGGGTTATATCTTCCCCGCTCTTGCCATTCTAACTGCCTTATTTGCTTTTCTCTTTTTTGATGCATTCCGCAAAAAGGATAAAAAGAAAATGAAAACCGTTGCAATACTCCTGCTGATTTCCGCCCTTTGTCTGATTGGTTGGTGTATCAAAATCCTTCTTTGGCTGCAAGAATTACAGCAAATGGTCCCTCCTCATTTCTAACGTAAAAACGACGGGCTCTTGACCCGCCGTTCTTTTTATTTCTTATTCTTTTCCGCTTCCAGCAATTCTTCCGCTTCCGCCATGGGAAGTACCAGATATTCTGCATTTTCCAATAGGTCTCTGTGGCCATAATCCAATAAGATGGCTTTTGGGTTTTCTTCCCCAAAAACATCCAGATAAGTATTTTTGATAAGCGTTTTTTTCTCAGCCTCCAGATAGGATGGAATATATTTCTGCGCCAGTTTTGCCGTGATCCGTTCAAATTCCTGTCCGTTGCCACCGACATGCAGCCACTGGGGCAGTTTTTTCGGCTTTTCATGGAGAGCAATATCGAATTTCATTGCCCACTGGAACCTATTTAAATCAACTTTCTCATTTTTCTGCACAAACTCCCACAGCACATCGCACAGGCCGATTTTAGAAAGAGCTTTATACTGACAGCCTTCCGCCAGCCAGAACTGAGACAGTGCTTCATAAAAAGCAAAGGGGCTTTCATACAGCGGCACCAAATAAGCCAGTGTGTTGAGAAATTTGCCGCTGTTGTAATACGTTTCCACCATTTCTTCGATATATTTCAGTTTGAGTGTATCCTCATAAGGCAGCCTATGGGTGGTCATCACTTCATAAGGCGCGGTATCGTGGTAAACGATTTCATACTCCTTCTGCTTCTGATGAAGCATGGAACCCTTCAGCACCTTCAAAAATCCAAGCTGCAGCTGATCCGGTTTCATATCGTAAACATCATCAAAGGACATCAGGAATGATTCCATATTTTCATACGGAAGGCCCGCGATCAGATCCAGATGCTGATGCGTATTGCGGTAGCTGTGGATCCGGTCCACACGTTTTTTCAATTTCCCCAGATCCATTCTCCTGTGAATCTCAGAAATTGTATTCAGGTTGGTTGACTGCACACCAATCTCCAGCTGAATCAGGCCCGGCCGCATTTTCGCGATCAGAGCCAATTCTTCCTCATCAAACAGATCCGCGGAAACTTCAAAATGGAAATTGGTCACACCATTGTCATTCTCTAAGATATGCTTCCAGATTCCAAGCGTATGCTCCCTCTTACAGTTAAATGTACGGTCTACAAACTTCACCTGCGGAACCTTGTGTTCCAGAAAGAAATCCAGCTCCTTCTTCACCAGTTCCAAACTGCGAAACCGCACCGATTTGTCAATGGAGGACAGACAATAGCTGCAGGAAAACGGACAGCCGCGGCTGCTCTCATAATACACGATCCGATTTTCAAAGCCGGTCATATCCGCATAGTAAAATGGGATCTCGTCCATTGACAGCAAGCGCTGGGGACCGTTCGCATAAAATTTGCCGCTGAATCCGCGGCAAGTGATTCCCTGAATCTGATTGATCCTCGTATAATCCGCACTCATATAGGCGCTTACCAGCTCTGTAAAGGTCAGCTCTCCCTCTCCGCGCATAATACCGCGGATCTGCGGTTCTCTCATCAAAATCTCTTCTGCATTGTAGGATACTTCCGGTCCGCCAAGCCAGATTTCACACTTTGGCAGAACCTTATGCAGATCTCTCGTAATTTCCAGCACCTGGGAAATATTCCATATATAGCAGGAAAAGCCGACAAAATCCGGCTTTCTCCTGTAAATATCCTCTAAAACATGGTCCATCTGATGGTTGATGGTGTATTCCCCAATCTCGATGTCCGCCTTCGGCCGCTGCTCTTTGGCAAACGCTTTCAGGCTGTATACAGCCGGATTGGAGTGAATGTATTTGGCATTGACTGCCACCAGCAAAAACTTCATGGAACCTCCGTATTACACATGATATTCAATCTTACGACCAGTCGGATTGTACTGGTAGTAACGGACGCCCGCTGCATTTAACATGCGTTTGGACGCTCTTGTGCTCGGTGTATCTGCATATTTGTCGCTCTCATACACCAGGGTCTTAATGCCCGACTGAATGATCGCTTTCGCACATTCATTGCACGGGAACAGTGTCACATACAGTTTACTGCCTTCCAGGCTGCCTCCACGGTAATTGAGGATCGCATTCAGCTCGCTGTGTGTCACATATAAATATTTCTCATTGTACGGATCACCGTCATCACGGCTCCATGGGAACTCATCGTCAGAGCAGCCGATCGGAAAACCATTGTAACCCATGGACAAAATCTTATTGTCCTGGCTCACGATACAACATCCGACCTGTGTGTTCGGATCCTTTGAGCGCATCGCGGACAATTTCGCCACGCCCATAAAATACTCGTCCCATGTAATATAACCCATTCTCTTATCTGACATAATATCCCCCTCGTACAATCTAAACCCTTGTAATATGGTAACCGGCCGCCTTGCACAGACGGTTCATGATCGCCTGCCCAAGTCTGTCCTTGGAAAAACTCTCTGAGAAAATGCAATCCACATTTTGATCGTCAAATTCTCTCAGCACCGCAAACAGATTGTGTGCAACAGATTCTTCGTGTTCTCTGCTTCCGATCACCTTCAAAATACCGCAGTCATAGCTTCCACAGCTCTCCTCGGTACAAATAATGCCAACTTTCAACCCTGCTTCCTGCGCAAGTTTCGCCTCACGATTGATGAATTCGATTACACGCTCCATCTCACCCTCAACCAGAGTCATCTCTGCCTGCGGCGCATAATGACGATACTTCATACCCGGAGCTTTTGGCTTCACATCCGCGCTCAACGGGCCCAGGATTGCCGGATCAATCTCCACCTCACCAAGCGTCTCCCGAAGCATCTCCATCGTGATCGCACCCGGTCTCAGCAGCATCGGAACCGCTCCGGAAACATCTACGATCGTGGACTCCACACCGATGCCCACTTCCCCGCTGTCGATGATCATCTCAATCTTTCCGTCCATGTCCTCTACAACATGTTCCGCCTTTGTCGGACTCGGACGGCCGGATGTGTTGGCGCTCGGAGCCGCTACCGGAACTCCAGCCAGTTTGATCAAGCGGTTCGCTACCGGATCGGACGGCATACGGATCGCCACCGTCTCCAGACCTCCGGTTGTTCCATACAGG
>CALFPN010000119.1 GCA_937919015.1 uncultured Clostridia bacterium | reverse complement strand
GTTTTTAATCTTAAAAGTGTGGTATAATTCAAAAGGCTAAAGTATGGAAAAGACTTTGCATTTGATCTAAGAAAGGAGCGATAAAGATGACGATTGAAAAATTGAAAGAAGTTATGATTTTAGTTTCAAAGAAATATCCTATTGAAAGAGTTTATCTTTTTGGCTCCAGAGCAGACGGTACGAACAGAACGACAGTGATGTGGATTTGATTATTGAATTTTCGAAAAGAGTTTCGCTTTAACACTGTTTTCTATTAAAGTGGAATTAGAAGAACTTTTAAATTTAGAGGTTGATATTGTTCATGATCCATTAAAGGAAACTGACTTGATTGAAGTGAAAAAGGTGGTTGAACTTTATGCAGCATAGAGATGAAATTATTATCAAAAAGGTAATCTCTGAAATTGAAACGTGCATTAGGCATGACTGTAATCAACATTGGTGAACTGGTGAAGAATGTTACGGAAGAAACCCGTAAAGAGTATTCCGGAATCCCCTGGAAAGCAGCGGCTGGTATGAGAGATATCACCGCTCATACATATCAGACATTAAGAAGGGAAGATGTGTATACTACAGTTAAAGAAGATTTTGTAGTGTTAAAAGAACAATTGAAAGAGATTATTTAACAGGAGATGATTCTCCTGTTTTTTATTTATAGGGAAGGTGTCTGAAAAAGTGGACTTTTTAGGACAGATATACAAGTATGCTTCTTCTGCTACACCTTCGTAAGTGTAGAATAAGCGAAGTATTTCAAAGAGAGTACGTTTTTATGATATCTTCTGCGATTTCTCGTTTTGAAGTACAGCGATCCATTGCCTGTTTTTCAATATAATGATGAGCATCAGATTCGCTTAGTTTCAGTTCGCTGATGAGAAGCCATTTTGCACGGTTGATGATACGGATATCATCTATTTTCTGTTCAAGCAGGTATGTTTTATTTTCAGAGATCCGTAAATGTTCTCTTGCGCTGGTCATCCATGCCAGAGCCTGTGCAATAGCTGCTTTAGAAGTTGGTTTGGCAAGGGTAAAAATGCCATGTTCGATCACTTCGTTGTTGACTTCGTCTAAAAGATCCTGTTTTACAAAAAGTAAAACGATCGTACTTTTTTCTTTGCATGCTTCCAGAGCAAATAATTTCCCGGAGGCATCTGACAGAGGAGTATCCACAAGAACTAGGTCAAAGTGCTGTTTCTGTAAAAACTCTTTTGCAATCTGCACACTGTAAGCAGAGCAGATAGAAGGATAATTGGAGGGAGCAAGAAGAGATTTTATAACAGCATGAAACGTTGAGGAAGAAGATAAAAGCATAACATTATAGGTGCGTTTTTTCATGGACACTCCTCCTTTTCAGATATACTAGAAATAATGGGAAAAGACGTCATTTTGATACAGAAACTGCATGAAAATGAACGTCTTTGCTCATCTAAAGTATAATCCTGCATAGCATCTTTGTAAATTCAGAATTTCTGATACCTAATCTCAGAAAGAATTATAGTGCGTAGCATTGACAAATGTTTTTTGAACGGTGTATTATAGCATCCATAAAGGCAAAGGCGTCTTTGAGAACAATACTCTCAAAGGCGCTTTTTCTTTTTACCTGTTCATACCTCAATGAACTATTGTTTTTGGGCAAAGGCGTCTATCTTATGGTTACATAGGATAAATGCCTTTGTCTTTTTAGCTTTTTAGTTAGAAAGAGAGGAAATTATTATGAAGAATAAAGAAGTAGTTCCTGCCTATTTTGGCAGTATGGTATTTGATGACAGAGTGATGAAAGCAAGGCTTTCTGCTGATGTATACAACTCTTTGAAAAAAACAATTGATGAAGGTGCAAAACTGGAAAGTGGTGTTGCAAATGCTGTAGCGATTGCAATGAAAGATTGGGCAATTGCGAATGGGGCTACCCACTATACACACTGGTTCCAACCGTTGACAGGAATCACTGCGGAAAAACATGACAGTTTTATTACACCTTCTCCTGATGGCGGCGTCATTATGGAATTTTCCGGCAAGGAACTGGTTAAAGGGGAACCGGATGCATCTTCTTTCCCTTCCGGCGGTCTGAGAGCTACTTTTGAAGCCAGAGGGTACACGGCGTGGGATCCGACTTCCTGTGCATTCATTAAAGGAAAAACACTTTGTATTCCTACTGCATTCTGTTCTTATGGCGGGGAAGCGCTGGATAAGAAGACTCCTTTGCTTCGTTCCATGCAAGCTTTGAACAAACAGGCCCTTCGTATTCTGCGTCTGTTTGGAAATAATGACGTAAAATACATCCATACAGCTGTAGGACCCGAACAGGAATATTTTCTGATTGATAAAAAAATGTATGAAAAACGCCGTGATCTTTGTTTTACAGGCAGAACGCTATTTGGCGCAAAACCACCAAAGGGTCAGGAATTGGATGATCATTATTTTGGCGTTATTAAACCAAAAGTAGCGGCTTATATGGAAGATTTAAATGAAGAACTTTGGAAAATGGGAATTCTTGCAAAAACAGAGCATAACGAGGTTGCTCCCGCTCAACATGAACTAGCACCTATTTATACTACAACCAATATTGCAACAGACCATAATCAGTTAACGATGGAAATCATGCAGAAAGTGGCAGAAAAACATGGTTTGGTTTGCGTGCTCCATGAGAAGCCTTTTGCGGGGGTTAATGGCAGCGGTAAACATAATAACTGGTCTATTTCTACAGATCAAGGCATGAATCTGCTTTCTCCCGGAGATACCCCTTATGAAAATGCACAGTTTTTGTTGTTTCTTTGCGCAGTAATTCAAGCGGTGGATGATTATCAGGATTTGTTACGTATTTCGGTTGCTACTGCTGGCAACGATCATCGTCTGGGAGCAAATGAAGCACCACCCGCTATTGTATCTATTTTCCTTGGTGATGAACTGAATGCGATTCTGGAAGCAATTGAAATGGATATGCCTTACAGTGGTGTGGAAAAAACAAAAATGAAGCTGGGTGTCAATGTTCTGCCAAGATTCAGTAAAGATACAACAGACAGAAACAGAACTTCTCCTTTTGCATTTACAGGAAATAAATTTGAATTTCGCATGGTTGGTTCTTCTGATAGTATTGCTTGCGCAAACATAATGCTGAATACAGCAGTGGCGGAAAGTTTGAAGATTTTTGCAGATGAACTGGAGGGCAAGCAAGATTTTGAAACGGCTCTTCATGGGTTGATCCAAAAGACGATCAAAGAGCATAAACGAATCATTTTCAACGGTAATGGTTATGATGACGCATGGATCGCTGAAGCAGAACGAAGAGGGTTGAGCAACTATCGAACGACTCCTGACTGTGTTGTACATGTACTGGATCAGAAAAATGTAGATATGCTGACAAGTCATAAGGTTTTTTCTTATGCAGAGCTTCGCTCCAGATATGAGATCACTCTGGAAAACTACAGTAAAACTGTTATCATCGAAGCAAGTACCATGGTTGATATGGCGAAAAACGAAATTATTCCTGCAGTGGAGGAATATACGCTGGAATTAGCGAAAACAGCTTCCGCAAAAAAAGAACTTGGTTTAGGAGTACCATGCAGATACGAAGCAGACATGGTGAAGAAACTTTCCGGTCTGACAGACCGTATGGCAGAAGCGGCTGATGCATTGGAAGAAATTCTTTTGAAGTTGGGTGATATAAAAGATGTTCAGGAAGAAGCAAATGTAATCAGAGATATGGTTCTGGTTAAAATGTGTGAATTGAGACTGGCCTGCGATGAGGCAGAAACAGTGACAGCGAAAAAATACTGGCCTTTCCCTACTTATGGTGATTTGCTGTTCAGCGTGAAGTAAGGAGGCTTTTGGATAGAGAAAAGAGGGATAAAATATGTGTTCCATTATGGGTTATTGCGGAAAAGAAGTGGAAAGAGAACGATTTATGACGGGTTTCCTGCAGACGCTTTCCCGTGGACCTGATGATAGTCGTGTAATCGATACAGGAAATGGTCTGTTAGGATTTCATCGTCTTTCCATTATGGGACTGACTCCCTCTGGTATGCAGCCTTTTGAAATGGAAGGTAGCTATGTTGTCTGTAACGGGGAAATTTACGGTTTTCAGAAATGGAAGGAAGAACTTTCCGGAAAATATTCTTTTAAGAGTGAATCTGACTGTGAAATTCTTCTTCCTATGTATCAGGAATATGGCGTGGAAATGTTCGCTAAATTAGATGCAGAATTTGCATGTATTTTCTATGACCGTAAAACAAAGGGGTATATTGCAGCCAGAGACCCGATTGGGATTCGTCCTCTGTACTATGGCTATGATGAAAAAGGCACCATCGTTTTTGCCAGTGAACCCAAAAACTTAATTGGTATCGTTGAAAAAATCAGTCCATTTCCTCCTGGCCATTATTATAAAGATGGTAAATTTACCTGCTATTGTGATGTTGCAAAGGCAGACACTGTGTTAACAGATGATCTGGAAACGGTTTGCAGAAATATTCATGACAAATTGGTTGCTGGTGTAGAAAAAAGACTGGTAGCTGATGCAAAAGTTGGGTTCCTTCTTTCTGGTGGTCTGGATTCTTCTTTGGTCTGTGCAATCGCAGCAAAAAAATCTGAGAAACCAATTAAAACTTTTGCTATCGGTATGAGCGAGGATGCTATTGATCTGAAATATGCAAGACAGGCGGCACAATATATCGGAAGTGACCATCAGGAAATCATTATCACAAAAGAAGATGTGCTTTCCTCTTTGGAAACGGTAATTCAAATCCTTGGAACCTTTGATATTACAACGATCCGTGCCAGTATGGGGATGTATCTGATCTGCAAAGCGATTCATGAACAGACGGATATTCGTGTTTTGCTGACAGGGGAAATATCGGATGAGCTCTTTGGGTATAAATATACAGATTTTGCTCCTGATGCGGAAGCGTTTCAGAAGGAAGCGGAAAAACGTATTCGGGAACTCCATATGTATGATGTCCTGCGGGCAGATCGCTGTATTTCTGTGAATGCACTGGAAGCCAGAGTGCCTTTTGGGGATCTGGATTTTGTGAAATACGTTATGGCAGTCGATCCTGAATTGAAGCTGAATAAATATGGCAAGGGGAAATATCTGCTTCGCCATGCCTTTGAGGGAGACTATCTTCCTGAAGAGATTCTGTGGAGGGAGAAAGCGGCTTTTTCGGACGCAGTGGGTCACTCTATGGTGGATTATCTGAAGGAATTTGCAGAAAGCTGCTATACAGACGAAGAACTGGATGAATACAAACGGAAATATACTCATGCACAGCCATTTACCAAGGAATCTTTGTTATATCGTGAAATCTTTGAAAAATACTATCCGGAGCAGGGGGAAATGATTGTAGATTTCTGGATGCCAAACAAAGCATGGGAAGGCTGTAACGTGGATGATCCGTCGGCAAGGGTTCTGTCTAATTATGGTGACAGCGGAAAATAAAAGGAGAGAATACAAATGCGAAAAGGAAAACAGATTTATGAAGGAAAGGCGAAAAAGGTTTATCGTACGGATGATCCACGCTTTCTGATCGTTTCTTATAAAGATGATGCTACAGCTTTTAATGGCTTAAAGAAGGGAACTATTACAGGCAAGGGCATCATCAACAATAAAATGAGCAATCTGCTGATGCAGCGATTGGAAAAAGCGGGTATCCCCACACATTATGTGGAAGAACTGAGTGACAGAGAAACGCTGGTAAAAAAGGTTTCTATTATTCCTCTGGAGGTGATTGTTCGAAATATTGCAGCAGGTTCTTTTTCAAAAAAATATGGGGTAGAAGAAGGCATTGTTTTTGAATCACCCACTATTGAATTTTCCTATAAAAATGATGATTTGGGAGATCCTCTTCTGAATCAGGCCCATGCGATTGCAATGAACCTTGCAACGGCAGAGGAAATGGAAACTATTAAAAAATATGCCTTGGGTGTAAATGAAGAACTGAAAGAATTCTGGGAGGAATGTGGTGTCACGCTGGTGGATTTCAAACTGGAATTTGGCAGACTGGCAGATAGCAGCATTGTGCTGGCGGATGAAATCAGTCCTGATACTTGCCGTCTGTGGGATATGAAAACAGGAGAAAAATTGGACAAAGACAGATTTCGTCGGGATCTGGGCGGTGTAGAGGATGCCTATACAGAAGTGATGGGACGTTTGATGCAGCATATCTAAGGAGAGAACTTTATGAAAAATTGTGCGATTGTTGGCATCAATTGGGGCGATGAAGGAAAAGGCCGAATGGTTGATTTGCTGACAGAAAAATATGATATTGTAGTTCGCTTTCAGGGCGGCGGTAATGCTGGTCATACTGTGGTGAATGAATATGGAAAATTTATGCTGCATCTGTTGCCTTCTGGTATTTTTCGAAAAGATGTATTGAATATTCTTGGTAATGGTGTTGCATTTGATCCAGAGAATCTTTGGATAGAGATGCAGGAAGTGATGCAGAAAGGTGTCAGCATAACACCGGAAAATTTGAAAATCAGTGATCGGGCATCCATCTTACTTCCCTGGCACAGAGAACTGGATGCACTGGAAGAACAAAGGTTGAAAGAAAAGAAATTTGGCTCTACAAAACAGGGAATTGCACCATTTTATTCCGATAAATATCAAAAGAAAACCATTCTGGCGGGGGAATTGTTTTATCCTGAGTCATTGAAAACACATCTGGCGGATCTGCTTGAATGGAAAAATCTGACACTGACAAAGGTGTATGGTGCAGAACCTTATACAAAGGAAATGCTGGAAGAATGGATAGATACCTATTGTGAAAAAATGAAGCCCTTTATTTGTGATACAGCTTTTATTCTGGAAAAGGCACAGCAGGAAGGAAAAGGAATCTTATTTGAAGCACAGCTTGGTTCTCTCAGAGATCTGGATTTCGGTATTTACCCTTTTACAACATCTTCTAATACAACGGCTGCTTATATACCCATTGGTTCCGGACTCCCTTCAGCAGAGGCCACAGATGTAGTTGGCGTGGTGAAAGCATATTCTACCTGTGTCGGTGAAGGCCCCTTTGTCTGTGAAATGTTTGGTGATGAAGCAGATCGTTTACGTGAAGCGGGTTTTGAATATGGGGCGAAAACGGGCAGACCTCGTCGTGTAGGCCCCATTGATATTGTAGCAACCAAGTATGGGATAAAAGTACAGAATGCAACAGAAATTGCACTGACTAAACTGGATATACTTGGTTATATGAAACAAATTCCTGTTTGTACGCATTATATGTTATACGGCAAACAGACAGATGAGTTCCCGTTTCCTGTTGCACTACAGGATGCAAAGCCAGTGATCGAATACTTTGAAGGTTGGAAATGCGATATTTCCGATGTAAGAACATGGGATGACCTTCCAAAACAGGCAAAAGACTATGTGTCTTTCATTGAAACTGCGATTGGATGTCCCATTACATATATCTCCGTTGGCCCGGAAAGGGAAAGCATTATTATTAGAAAGTAAGGAGAATTTTTATGAAAGATAAATATGAATCCCCTTTATCCTCTCGTTATGCCTCCGATTATATGCTGGAGTTGTTTTCTGCAGATACACGTTATCAGACATGGCGTAAACTGTGGATTTCTCTGGCAAAAGCGGAGAAGGGACTGGGACTTCCGATTACGGAAGCCCAGATCCAAGAGATGGAAAAAAATATAGAAAATATTGACTATGACTGCGTCCGACTGCGGGAAAAAGAAGTTCGTCATGATGTAATGGCACATGTATACGCTTTCGGACAGGTGGCTCCCTCCGCCGCCGGCATTATTCATCTGGGGGCGACCAGCTGCTATGTGACGGATAATGCAGATCTGATTATCTATCGTGATGCTCTGTACTATTTACGTACAGAGCTTTTGCAAGTTATCGCAAATCTTGCAGAATTTGCAGAAAAATATATGTCGCTGCCAACACTGGGCTATACTCATTATCAGCCTGCGCAATTAGTGACAGTTGGGAAACGTGCTACACTTTGGATGCAGGATTTTCTTGCTGATCTAGAAGAGATTGATTTTGTGATTGACCGAATGAAATTTCTGGGGTGTCGTGGCACAACCGGTACAGAAGCCAGTTTTTTGGAGCTGTTTGAAGGTGATACAGAAAAAATTAATGCAATGAATAGAAGGATTGCAGAAGATTTTGGATTTGAAGATTGCTTTGATGTTTGTGGGCAGACCTATCCTCGAAAAGTGGATAGTCGCATTTTGAACTGCCTTTCTGCGATTGCTCAGAGCAGCTATCGTATGGCAAATGATATTCGGCTTTTGCAGCATGATCGTCAGTTGGAAGAACCCTTTGAAAAAAATCAGATTGGTTCTTCTGCAATGGCATATAAAAGAAATCCAATGCGAAGTGAAAGGATTTGTTCGTTGGCCAGATATCTCATGGTGAATGCTATAAATGCTCCAATGACTGCTTCTGTACAGTGGTTGGAACGAACATTAGATGATTCTGCCAATCGTCGTATTTCCATGCCGGAAGGTTTTCTCTGTGCAGATGCTATTTTGCGTTTGGCGCAGAACATTACGGATGGGCTGCATGTAAATGAAAAGATTATTAAAAAAGCAGTGAAGGAATATCTTCCCTTTATTGCCACAGAAAATCTGATGATGGAAGCAGTAAAAAAAGGAGGAGACAGACAGGAAATTCATGAAATTATTCGTGTTTGTTCCCATGAAGCAACAGCAAAAATGAAAAATGGAGAAGCTTGTGACTTGCTTGCTCGTCTTGCAGAAAGAAAAGAATTTGGACTGACAAAGGAAGAAATGGAAGAACTGCTTTCGCCAGAAAAATATATTGGAAGATGTCCTGAACAGATAACTGCTTTTTTACAGAAGGTGAAACCTTTACTGTTAGATCTGGTCAGAGATGGTGTAGAGATTAACCTATAAAAAGTGGGTGAGAAAAATGAATGAAAAGATTCTGGTTTTAGATTTTGGCGGTCAGTATGATCAACTGATTGCAAGAAAAGTAAGGGAACAGCATGTATATACAGAGATTAAAGGGTATAATCACATTTATCCTGCAGAAATAGAAGAAAAGGGCTATAAAGGGATTATCTTTACAGGTGGCCCTAATAGTGTATATGAAGAGAGTTCGCCGAAATGTGATCCTGTTATTTTTGAACTGGGGATTCCGATTCTGGGTATTTGTTATGGTGATCAACTGATGGCGCATCTTCTGGGGGGACAGGTAAAGGGCGCGGAAGCACAGAGCGAATATGGCAAGACAAAAGTTTTTATGACAGGAAGTATGCTTTTTGAAGGAATTCCAGAGGAAAGTACCTGTTGGATGAGTCATACGGACTATATTGCAAAGCTACCGGAAGGGTTTTCTTCCATTGCCGCGACGGGAAAATGCAGTTATGCGGCAATGGAAGATGCAAAACGTAAATTATATGGTGTGCAATTTCACCCAGAAGTAAATCATACAGTATATGGGAAACAGATACTGCATAATTTTTTGTTTGAAATCTGTGGATGTAGTGGAGACTGGAAAATGGAGGACTATCTGGAGCATAGCATTGAGAAGTATTGCAGAGACCTGGCAGGGAAGAAAGTGCTGCTGGCTTTGTCTGGCGGTGTGGATTCTTCTGTAGCTGCAGTATTGCTGCATAAAGCCATTGGAAATGATTTGACCTGCATATTTGTAGACCACGGTCTGCTGCGAAAAGACGAAGGCAACTTTGTAGAAAAAACTTTCAGGGAAAACTTCGGTATGAACCTGATTCGCATCAATGCAGAAGATAGATTTTTGACAAAGCTGAAGGGCATTACAGAACCTGAAAAAAAACGTAAAATCATTGGTGAGGAATTTATTCGCATCTTTGAAGAGGAAGGTAAAAAACTTGGAGCGATAGATATTCTGGCGCAGGGGACGATTTATCCTGACGTAGTGGAAAGCGGTAAAGAAGATGCAGCTGTCATCAAAAGTCATCATAATGTTGGCGGACTTCCTGATGTGATCGCATTTGAAGAGATAATCGAGCCTTTGCGGGAACTGTTCAAGGATGAAGTGCGGAAACTGGGGGAACAGATGGGCATTCCTCATCAGCTGGTCTGGAGACAGCCATTTCCTGGTCCGGGTCTGGCAGTAAGAGTTATTGGAAAAATCACAAAGGAAAAACTGGATATTCTCAGGGAGGCAGATGCCATTTTCTGTGAAGAGATCGCTGCAGCAGGTATGGAAAACAGGACAAATCAGTATTTCGCTGTACTGACAGATCTGCGTAGTGTGGGGGTAAAGGGGGATGCCAGAACATACGGTTATACCGTTGCCCTCAGAGCAGTCACGACAGACGATTTTATGACGGCAGAATGGACAAGACTGCCCTATGAAGTTCTGGAAAAAGCAAGCAATCGTATTACGAACGAAGTGACAGGCATTACCAGAGTTGTGTATGACATTACATCGAAACCACCTGCAACAGTAGAATGGGAATAAAAATAGGAGGGATCCTTTTATGACGAAATACATTTTTGTAACGGGTGGTGTGGTTTCTGGGTTAGGAAAAGGGATTACAGCAGCATCCCTTGGTAGACTCCTAAAGGCGAGAGGTTTGAAGGTGGCGGCCCAGAAACTGGATCCATATATCAATGTTGATCCCGGTACGATGAGCCCCTATCAGCATGGAGAAGTGTATGTGACAGAAGATGGGGCAGAAACAGATTTGGATCTGGGGCATTATGAACGTTTTATTGATGAAGATTTAAACAGATTTTCCAACCTTACGACAGGCAAAGTTTACTGGAATGTTCTGAATAAAGAAAGAAAAGGAGAATACCTCGGTTCAACAGTACAGGTCATCCCTCATGTTACGAATGAAATCAAGGAATTTGTTTATCGTCTCGGAAAAACAACTGATGCAGATGTGGTTATTACTGAAATCGGTGGCACGATTGGCGATATTGAATCCCAGCCTTTTATTGAGGCGGTACGACAGATTTCTTTGGAAGTTGGCAAAGAAAACAGTCTATTTATCCATGTAACGCTGGTTCCTTTTTTGAAAGGTTCAGAAGAACATAAGTCAAAGCCGACGCAGCATTCCGTAAAAGAATTGCGTGGGCTGGGGGTTAATCCGGATATTATTGTGCTGAGATGCGATGAACCTTTGGAAGATGCGATTTTTCAGAAAATTGCTTTGTTTTGTAATGTAAAGGCTGACTGTGTCATTGAAAATATTACATTACCTAATTTGTACGAAGCACCATTGATGCTGGAAAAAGCGAATTTTTCAAAAGTGGTCTGCCGGGAATTGCATTTGAAAACAGCAGAACCTGACCTGACAGAATGGAAGCGGATGGTGGAACAGATTGAAAATAGACCGCAAACGGTTGATATTGGTCTGGTAGGAAAATATGTGGAGCTGCATGATGCTTATCTTTCTGTAGCAGAAGCCCTTCGCCATGCGGGCTATTATCATAATACCCATGTAAAAATCCACTGGATAGACGCAGAAAAAATAACAGCAGAAACGGTTGGGGAAATACTTGCTGGGATGGATGGCATCATTGTACCCGGTGGTTTTGGCAGCCGTGGCATCGATGGGATGATTTTGGCTGTTCAGTATGCAAGAGAGCAAAAGTTACCTTACTTTGGTATCTGTTTGGGTATGCAGATCGCGGTGATCGAATATGCAAGAAATATCGTTGGACTGGCGGAGGCTAATTCGGGAGAATTTGATGAGAAATGTATTCATAAAGTCATTGATTTTATGTCAGGACAGAGTGATGAAATAGATAAAGGTGGTACACTGCGTTTGGGAGCATATCCCTGCAGGATCAAAGAAGGGACGACAATGGAACGATGTTACAGAACATCGGAAATTAAAGAAAGGCATCGTCACCGTTATGAATATAACAATGTGTACCGGAAAATGCTGCAGGAAAAAGGCCTGATCGTCAGCGGCACTTCTCCAGATGAAAGTCTGGTGGAAACAGTAGAACTGACAGACAGAGAATTCTATGTTGGTGTGCAATATCATCCGGAATTCAAAAGCAGACCAAATAAGCCGCATCCATTGTTCAAGGGATTTATTGAGGCAGCACTTAAACAGAAAAAAGGGCAATTTATATATATGAAAGACTGTAAATGAAAAAGAAGGAGGGGGTACATTATGTTGACTCCGAATAAAAATTATCAGGAATTAAAAGATACTTACCTGTTTAATACGATTTATCAAAAAACAGATGAATATCGACAAATACATCCAGATAAGAAGATTTATCTCATGGGGGTGGGAGATGTTTCACGTCCGCTTTGTGAAGCGGTAATTCAGGCGTTGCATCAGGCGGTAGAGGATCAGGCGACAATGCAGAATTTTCAGGGATATATGCCGGAACGGGGAGCCGCAGAACTGAGGAATGCCATTTCGGAATATTACCGCAGGTATGATGTTGCACTTTCTCCGGATGAGATATTTGTATCCAGCGGTGCCTGTGATGATTTAGGCGATATTCTGGAATTGTTTGCGAAAGAAAATACAGTACTGGTTCTGGAACCGGCGTATCCGGAATATGTGGATACGAATATTTTGGCAGGAAGAAAAGTGA
>CALFPN010000118.1 GCA_937919015.1 uncultured Clostridia bacterium | reverse complement strand
TGGCATCCACTACATCTTTCGGTGGAAAAGCTGGAATGCGGTGGAATTCTCCTCCAGCATAAATCAAAGAACCGAGGCTTCCTAATGTGATGAGGACTTCTTTGACTCCCCATTCGGCTAATTGGATAGCCGCCTTTTCCGGATCGTTGTATCCAGTCAAGACTTCCATCTCCTTTTCATTCACTTTTAGAATGTCGATATATTTCAAGGCTTCTTTCTTTTCTTTCCAGTCGATAGCATATACTTTTTCACCACGCACTTCGCGGAGATACCCTTGTGCATCCGCTGAAAGGGTACCTTTCGTAGAGAGGTACTTAATCACTTCCAACGAAAAATCATCCGCCAATAAGGTTCCTAGGTGGAAAATGTTGGCTTCAATGTCTTTCAAGTTATCAATGGTGAACGGATCGGCCTTTGCCAGTACCCGTTGACTACGGTCATCTGGATTGTTTCCGTAGATGTTCTCGAAGTAAACGGTCTTGCGGCTGGGGATAATCTTCACGTTGATACCCAAAGCACGGATGTCTTCGGCCGATTGATATTCGGATTCAGCCAAAGCGGTAACCAGCTTGTAGTGCTTGAAGTCTTTCAGGCGGCTGATACCATGCGAAAAATAGTAGGAAGTACCGCCTGCCATATAAGTGGTCTGCTTAGGAGTGACAATCTTGTCCAATGTAATGTGTCCTATGCAACATATGTTTTTCATATTCTGGGGGTGTTTTAAGGGTCTTTGCTGCAAACATAATGAAAATATGGAACTAAAAGAAATTTTGAAGGATTTTGTTTAAGTGAAAAAATAGACAAAACGATAGCTGTTGGAGGATAAAACGGAGGAAAAAAAGGACAGATATTAGAAAAATAATATGAGCAAAGGGCTATAACCTGATAATTGTACAATAAAAATCGCAAAAATAAATGTTTGTTTCCAAAAGAAGTATTATCTTTGCCCCTATAAATAATAATCTTAATCTCTGAAAAAGAGAAAAATAAAGAAAGGACATGGAAAATATGAATATGAACAGTCTGAAGGCAAAGGTGCTGACCGCAGCCCTGCCTTACATACAGAAATATTACGGCAAAACCATTGTCGTAAAATACGGCGGCAACGCCATGATCAACCCTATGCTGAAAAAAGCGGTTATGAGTGATATCATCCTGCTGACACTGGTCGGCATCAATGTGGTTCTGGTACACGGCGGCGGCCCTGAAATCAGCAGCATGCTGAAACGACTGGAGATCCCCTCCAAATTTGTGGACGGTCTGCGCTATACCGATGAAGAAACCGTAGAAGTGGTACAGATGGTGCTTTCCGGCAAAACCAACAAGGATCTGGTATCCCTGATCGGTCAGCTGGGCGGCAAAGCCATCGGTATGTGCGGCATCGACGGCTGCATGATTCAGGCAAAAAAACTGGAAGGCGACTACGGTTTTGTGGGCGACATCACCGGCATCAACACCGCCCCCATCAACCATGCCCTGCACCACGGCTATATCCCCGTCATTGCAACGGTAGGTACCGATGCAGAAGGCAATGTATATAACATCAACGCAGACACAGCAGCCGCAGAGATTGCCGCTGCGCTGGATGCAGAAAATATCATCACCCTGACAGACATTCCCGGTCTGCTCCACGATGTGGATGACCCTGACAGCCTGATTCCTCTGGTAAAGATGAACGATATCCCCCAGCTGATGGAAGAAGGCATCATCTCCGGCGGCATGATCCCCAAAGTGAAAAGTCTGGAAGCAGCTGTCAGAAGCGGTGTAAAAAAAGCCGTTATGATCGACGGCAGAATTGAACATTCCATCCTCATCGAAATCTTCTCCGATGAAGGGATTGGCACAATGTTTGTGGCTGAATAAGGACAGCCGCAAACCGAAAAACGAAAGAAAGAAGGAATTCTCATGACCTTTGAAGATATCAAAAAACTGGATGATGCCCATGTGATGCATACATACGGCCGTTATCCCGTTGCCATCGACCACGGCAAAGGTGCTACCTGCTATGACCCTGCAGGCAAAGCATACATCGACTTCACCAGCGGCATCGGCGTAAACGCCCTGGGCTTTGCAGAGGAAGGCTGGGTTGCAGCCGTAACCGCACAGCTGAACAAGCTGCAGCACATTTCCAACCTGTACTACACAGAGCCCTGTGCGCAGGCGGCAAAGCTGCTCTGTGAAAAAAGCGGTATGAAAAAAGTATTCTTCGGCAACAGCGGTGCGGAAGCCAATGAAGGCGTCATCAAAGCCGCAAGAAAATACTCCTTCCAGAAATACGGCGAAGGCAGAAATAAAATCGTCGCGCTGGAAAATTCCTTCCATGGCAGAACCATGGCTGCCCTTTCCGCAACAGGTCAGGCAGTTTATCATAACTTTTTCTTCCCCTTTGTAGATGGCTTCGTTTTTGCCCAGGCAAACAATGTGGCAGATACCCTTTCCAAGCTGACAGATGATGTCTGCGCTGTCATGATGGAAATGGTACAGGGGGAAGGCGGCGTAATGCCACTGGAAAAAGAATATGTACAGGCGGTTTACGCTGCCTGTCAGGAAAAGGACATCCTCTTTATCGTGGATGAGGTGCAGACAGGCATCGGCAGAACCGGTTCCTTCTACAGCTATCAGCAGTTCGGCATCCAGCCCGATCTGGTCTCCTCTGCAAAGGGTCTGGGCGGCGGCCTGCCCATCGGCGCAGTGCTCTTCGGCGAAAAAACAGCAGACGTGCTGGTGCCCGGTGACCACGGCTCCACCTTCGGCGGCAACCCTGTTGTCTGCGCCGGCTCTGTGGAGATCCTGCACCGCATGGATGACGCTTTTCTGGCAGAGGTTGCCAAAAAAGGTGCGTACCTGAGAGAAGAACTGCAGAAAATGCCCCATGTAACCAGCGTAGCCGGCATGGGCATGATGCTGGGCATCGAACTGGATACAGATGTAAAACCCATCGTAAATACATTGATCGAAAATGGCCTGCTGGTGCTGACCGCAAAGCATAAAATGCGTCTGCTGCCTCCTTTGAATATCACACAGGAAGAACTGGAACAGGGTTTGACAATCCTGAAAAATACATTGTCTAAAATTTAATCCCTCCGCAGAAGCGTATGCTTCTGCAAATCGGGTCGAGCATTGCGGCAACGCCGCTAGCCTAGGGGCAAAGCCCCAATGGG
>CALFPN010000117.1 GCA_937919015.1 uncultured Clostridia bacterium | reverse complement strand
GCTGCGCATAGGTATCTACATAATAGAAATTGGGGTCATTTTCAATTTCTGCCAGAGTCACCATGGGAAGGGGGTGCTTCAGTTCCTCAATGGGTTTATCGGAATAGGAAACCATCCATGGCAAAAGCGGCACAAAGAAGGAGAGTGCCAATAGAACACAGCCCGCATAATGCAGTCGGTGGCTTCTGCGCAGGGAGAAATCATCCCAGTCGGTTTTCTGATGGAGAGGGACGCCGTTCCGCAGGTCATCCTGTACCCGCTTCAGCCCCCAATACCGTTGGAAGGGCACAAGGATACCAAGGATGTACATGGGGATCGTTTCAAAGGGCATTTCCATATCTGTGACCAGACGGTAAGCCCCTTTTCGGCTCAGGGAAAAGATCTCCATGCCAATCAGGACAAAAAGCAAAACCACATAAAGCAGATTTATCAGCTTGCCGGGTTTGGAAAAATTCCATTTATTCAGAGGTTCATACAATTTACTTTCTGCTTCTCCGTCCGTATGGAGGGGTTCTGTTCCTTCTTCCGCAGCAAAGATATAAAAATACTGGCTCATGGTGCAGATGAAAGACCATCCCTTTTCCGCATAGCGTTTCACCTGCGGATCGGGCGGGCGATTGTCGTGATAGGCATTTTTCGGTTCGATATGGTAAATCATTCGATGGGGTTCTTTTTCGGCGAAGGTGGCAAAAAAGGTGTTGGTATCATACAGATGCAGCCCCTCTGCGGAAAGATCGGAAAACCAGCTTTCCAATGGGCCGATCTCGTAGGGTTCTACGGGGATCCATTTTCGTTTATAATCCATATTTTTGCCCCCTTTCTTTTTTTCAGTATAGCAAGAAAAGAAAAAGAGCGCAATCCACGGGGATGGAATGTAAGAAAGTCTTAAGAATGGTGAAAGGAAAGGCATCCTTGCAAAAAAAGAGTGTCCTTTTTCAGACACTCTTTTTTATAAATCATTTTTTACGACATTCTCCGCAGGTACCATAGAGGATGAGCTGTTCGCATTCTACATCAAAATCCAGATCAGGTACCAATTTCTTTGTTACCTCTGTCAGTTCTTCTCTATGCAGGTCATCCACTTTACCGCAAACCTTGCAAACGGTATGCGGATGGCACTGCACCACAGCGTCATAACGGGAACTGGGTTCGCCTACGTTCAGTTCCTGCACCAGGCCCAGCTGTTTAAAGAAATCCAGTGTTTTATACACGGTAGCAAGGCTCATGGTAGGGTTGGTAGGTTCCAGCGTTTTGTAAATCATTTCCGCATTGGGATGCTCCGTGGTGCTCATGAGCATATTATAAACGGCAATGCGCTGTGGGGTGACTTTCAGTCCTTTTTCTCTCAGGATCTGAGCAGTTTCTTTCATGATTTCACACCCCTTCTAAATAATAACTATTGTTATTTAATAATAATAGAAATTATCCGTTGCGTCAATAGTAAAATATACCAAAATGGAAGGAATTATACCTTTTTGGGAAAGTGCTGTCAGTTGTGTTTTTGTTTTTCCTGTGTTATGATGGGTTCGGAAGAAAGGAAGGATGGAGTATGCATATTGTTTTGCTGGAACCGGAAATCCCCCAGAATGCAGGAAATATCGCCCGCACCTGTGCGGTGACCAATTCTGTGCTGCATTTAATCAAACCTTTGGGATTTTCCGTGGAAGATAAATATTTGAAACGGGCAGGCCTGGATTACTGGAAACTGCTGGATATTCGTTATTATGAAAATTTTCAGGATTTCTGTGAAAAGAACCCCAATGCCAAAATCTGGATGGCTTCTACCAAAGCCCGTCATGTTTATTCTGATGTGACTTATGGGGAGGATGACTATGTCATGTTTGGCAGGGAAAGTGCAGGCATCCCCGAAGAAATCCTGATGGCCCATGAAGCCAATACGATCCGCATTCCCATGCTGGAGGCGGCAAGAAGTCTGAATCTGTCCAATTCCGTTGCCATCATCATTTACGAAGCCATGCGTCAGCAGGGCTTCCCCGGTATGCTGATGGAAGGACAGCTGCATCACAACAAATGGTAATTAAAAAGAACGTACTCATGGAGTACGTTCTTTTTTTATTCTTCCACAGGAGTAGTTTCTTCTGCGGGGGCAGCTTCTTCCGCAGGGGGCGCGGGGGGTTCTGCTGCAGGAAATTTTATATACGCTTTGAATAGATCCCCTTCAATCTCCAGCGTGAATTTGCCTTTTTGCAGATGCACAAGGGATTGGGCGATGTTCAGTCCCAGACCGCTGCCTTCCGTATGACGGGAACTGTCACCGCGGACGAAGCGTTGCATCAGTTCATCCGCA
Organism: uncultured Clostridia bacterium; assembly: GCA_937919015.1. Taxonomy (GTDB): domain Bacteria; phylum Bacillota; class Clostridia; order Lachnospirales; family Anaerotignaceae; genus Anaerotignum_A. The sequence goes on along the minus strand of CALFPN010000117.1, from coordinate 1,874 downwards.
GGAATATTCAGGGCATCTTTGCTGATATTTTTCATGGAAAGAAGAACGAAATCCTTTTCTTTCTTCAGATCCATATAAACCCGTGTGCCTGTCTGGGAATATTTGCAGGCGTTGCTCAAGAGGTTACTCAGTACACGCCAGGTCAGGTTGCCGTCTGCCATGGCATAGACGGGGGAATCCGGCCCGTTGAGGATGACTTCCAGTTGCGCCAATGCCAGTTTTTCTTCATATTCTGCCACAGCCTGAGCGGCCAGTTCTTCCAAGTCCGTAGGGGCAAGGTTCACTTTCAGGTTGCCTGTAGATGCTTTGGAAGCTTCCACCAAGTCTTCCGTCAGTTTTTTCAGCCTTCTGGACTGTCTGTCCAGCACTTCGATATATTCCGCCGCCTGTCCGGTCAGTTCCTCTTTTTTCAGCAGGTCAACATAGTTGATGATGGAGGTCAGAGGCGTTTTGATATCGTGGGATACGTTGGTGATCAGTTCGGTTTTCAGCCGTTCGCTTTTCATTTTCTGGTGCAAAGCAATGGAGAAGCCCTTGGAAACACTGTTCAGATGTTCACCATGTCTGCGGAAAGGGGGATACATCCGTTGGGTATCGATCTTATTGCTCAGATTCCCCTTTGCCAATGCTTCGCCGCCTTCCTGCAGTTTCTGCAGCTGGGCTGCAATGGTGCAGAAAACGAACAGTAACGCCATATTGAGAACGACTGCCCCGAATCCGCCGCCAATATAAACGAAGGAGATAACCAGCCATACCGCGGCAACTTTCCACATGGCAGGAATGGCTTTCAGGGCATCCAGAAAAAGCCCCAGAAGTCTTCCGCAAAAGTGTAGGAATTTATAGCAGAGGGTGTTCTGATAAAAATATCTGCCCATTTTGATGCGGGTAGCACAGGTCAGGGCGGTGGCCAGTGCCAGTATGGAAATGATCAGAAGTCCGACCAGACCAACGAAAACAGCTTCCATATAGGTGAAAGGATTTCCGTTCAGCACCATGACACCGATGCCCAGACTGCCGCCAATAGAAAGGAGCAGGTATAAGTCGAGGGGGATTCTGTCCTGTAAGTTCAGCGTGATCTCCTCTTTGTCGGCCTGATGACCTGCGGCACACAGAAGGAATACAAAGCTTAGAGCAAATACCAGCAGGCTGATGCCGAAAAGGGGCAGCAGGATGTTGTAAGTGTCATAAAGATCCTGATGGAGCCAGAAAGACATCCAGTAATTATCGGAAATGGTAGGCGGCTCTGCAAGATAACTTTCTAAGATGACATTGACTGCATCTGCACCGTCTTCGGTGGTGGTAGAAGCGTCTGCCCACCATTCTGTGCCATCTTCCAAAACACCGGTATCGACACGCAAAACGAAAGGTCTTTTTTCTACCAGAGCAGTCGTTTCGTCCTTTGTTCTGTTATCCAGCAGAACATCACCGAATTCCGTCGTGATCACATAGCGGTAATTGGTATTTTCCGCCGCAAAGTCTTCTTTTTTACCATAATTCCATTGCTTGTGATTTAGGACGTCTGTCAGTTCTTTAGCATATTGATAAGTGATATGGTGACAGAGAGAGGTTTCGTGATAGGACTTTGCGTTGTTGCCGTAAAACCCGTGTTCGTAGGCATAATATACCCCTGCGCCGCTGCCGGCTATTCCGAAGCCTGCGATGATGACCAGAAAGCAGGCTATGATCTTTGCCCCAAGATTATGGGTGAGTTTTGTCATTTACTCGCCTCCTTTTCGATTTTATACCCCAGCCCCCAGACAACCTTCAGGTACCGGGGCTCGGAGGGGTTGATCTCGATTTTTTCTCGCAGATGACGGATATGTACTGCCACAACACTGCCGGAACCACAGGCGTCCTCATTCCAGATGCGTTCA
>CALFPN010000116.1 GCA_937919015.1 uncultured Clostridia bacterium | reverse complement strand
CAGCACCTTCCGCGATCATTTCGTGGAACAGCCCTATGACCTGTCCAAGGTACTGTTCATGTGTACCGCCAACAGTCTGGATACCATTCCCGGCCCCCTGCGGGACAGAATGGAAATCATTGAGCTGTCCAGCTATACTTCCAATGAAAAACTGCATATCGCAGAAAATCATCTGGTGGCAAAACAGAGAAAACGCCACGGCCTGACAGCAAAACAGCTGAAATTTAAGGCCGATGCCATTGATGCCATCATTGACGGCTATACCAGAGAAGCAGGCGTGCGTCAGCTGGAACGCGTTATTGGTGAGGTTTGCCGTAAGGCGGTAACCACCATCATGGGCGGCGAAAAGAAAACCATGACGGTTTCTGCGAAGAATCTGGAAGATCTGTTGGGTGCAAGAAAATTCATGCCTGAAACCATCTATAGCAAGCCGCAGGTGGGTATTGTGCGTGGTCTGGCGTGGACAAGAGTGGGTGGCACCACCCTTTCCGTGGAAGTGAATGTGATGCCCGGGGAAGGCAAGTTCAAGGTGACAGGCAACTTGGGCAAAGTGATGCAGGAATCCTCCGAGGCAGCCATCAGCTTTATCCGCTCCAGATATGAAGAATTCAAACTGGAACCTGACTTCTATAAAAAGAACGATATACATATCCATATTCCTGAAGGCGCGACACCCAAGGACGGCCCTTCCGCCGGAGTAACCATGGCAACGGCTATGATCTCTGCCCTGACGGGTATTCCTGTCCGCAATGATGTTGCCATGACAGGGGAAGTGACCATCCGCGGCAGAGTACTTGCTATCGGTGGTCTGCAGGAAAAAGTGCTTGCGGCGAAAAAAGTCGGTATCAAGACGGTGGTTCTGCCCAAGGAAAATGAAAAAGACCTGAACGAAATTCTGCCGGAAATCAGAGAAGGCATGGCATTTGTTCTGGCGGAAACCATGGATGACGTGCTGGCGGCAGCACTGGTGAAGGGGGAAAAAGCATGAAAGTAAAAAATTGTGATCTGAAATATATCGGGACAAATTTTTCCCATTACCCGCAGGATGGCCTGCCTGAAATTGCTTTCGCAGGCAAATCCAACGTGGGCAAATCCACTCTCATCAATGCCATTCTGGGCAGAAAGGCTCTGGCAAGAACCTCTTCCCAGCCCGGTAAGACCCGTACCATCAATTTTTACGGTGTAAACGACATGATGTATGTGGTTGACCTGCCCGGCTACGGCTATGCAAAAGTGCCTAAGTCCGAAGTGGCAAAATGGGGCATGATGATGGAGGAATATCTGCAGAAAAGAAAAGAACTGCGTGCCATCATCCTTCTAATCGATATTCGTCATGAACCCGGCAAAAATGATATCATGATGTACGAATGGCTGAAGCATTTCGGCTTTGATATCATCATTGCCGCAACAAAATCTGATAAGATCAACCGCAGCCAGATCCAGAAACATCTTTCTGTTATCAGAAAGACATTGAAATTGGGCCCTGAGGATGTACTCATCCCTTTCTCCGGTGAAAAGAAAACCGGTGTGGAAGAACTGTGGGCGGAGATCGAAAAATTCCTGCCCGGCGGTGAAAAGTATATCCCCGATGAAGAAATCGAGCTCGTAGAAATCGAAGAAGAATAAGAGCTGCAAAGACCATGGGATTTCCGTGGTCTTTCTTTTTTTTACAATATTTAAAAAATCTTAAGAAACGTTGAAAAAAGTTCTAAAAATCCTTTGCTATGATAAGAGCAGGAAAAGTTTTCATACAAAGGAGGAATTCTTATGACAAACAAAAAGAATCGTTTTTTTACACTGGCGTTTTCCTGCTGTCCCGGTGCAGGGGAAATGTATATGGGGCTGTATAAGCATGGTGTCAGTCTGCTGAGTGCATTTTGCGCCATTGCGGCCGTTGCTTTCTGGCTGAACTGGGAAGAACTGCTGCTGATTTTGCCGGTGATCTGGTGCTATAGTTTTTTTCATACCCATAATCTGCGGCATATGACGGAGGAGGCCTTTGCAGAGGTGAAGGACGACTTTTTCTTTGCAAATTATATCAGTTACAAACCGGACTGGCAGCTGACGGAAAAGCATCGCCGCCTGTTTGGATGGATTTTGCTGATCCTTGGTCTGTCTGTTCTCTGGAAAACAGGGACCAATCTGCTGGGAACATTTTTCTATGTGCCTGAATTTATTTGGCGTTTCGGCTATTCGGTTCCACAGATTGCAGTGGCATGTATCATCCTCTATTTTGCCCGTAGTCTGATGAAGGAAAAGAAAACAGAAACCACGGAAGAAATCACGGAAGAAGCCGTAGAAGGAATCTGTGCAGAAGAATTACAGAAGGAAGAAGAGGCCTGACATTGTTCAGGCTTTTTATATGAACGAAATCTTAATGGATGGGACTTACATAATCTTTTTGGAAAAAGAATAGATTCCATATGAACCGCAATTATCATATATTTTTAAAAGGAGGGGGACTTATGGAAGCATTCAATAACTTTGTAAGTACCATCAATGGCTTCGTATGGGGACCGGTTATGCTGTGCCTTTTAGTGGGCACCCATGTTTTTCTGACCTTCCGCACGGGGATTATCCAGCGTAAGACTTTCAAAGCGATCAAGCTTTCTATCACGCCCGATAAAGAGGCCAGCGGCGATGTTTCCGGTTTTGGTGCTCTGGCAACGGCTATGGCGGCTACCATCGGTACAGGGAATATCGTTGGGGTAGCAACGGCAGTTGGTTTGGGCGGCCCGGGGTCTGTGTTATGGATCTGGCTGACAGGTCTGTTTGGTATGGCGACGAAGTACGGTGAAGCAGTTCTTTCCATTAAGTACAGAGTGCGGGCAAAGGATGGTTCTTTCATCGGCGGGCCTATGTATGCACTGGAACGGGGCATGGGTCAGAAATGGCTGGGTATCCTCTTTGCGGTATTCACCGCCATAGCCTGCTTCGGAATCGGTAACATGACCCAGGGGAATTCTATTGCGGAATCTGTGCAGAACACCTTTGGTATTTCCAAAGTCATTACGGGTGTTGTTCTGACAGTCATTACAGGGCTTTGCATCCTTGGCGGTGTGCAGTCCATTTCCAAAGTCTGCGAAAAACTGGTACCTTTCATGGCGGGGTTCTATATTTTGGGTTGTGTAATCATTCTGATTATCAATGCATCTTACATTCCTGAAACATTTGCAGTTATCATTAAATCCGCATTCAACCCTGCAGCTGCAGGCGGCGGCTTTGTTGGTATCACAATTATGCAATGTATCCGTTACGGCGTAGCTCGTGGTTTGTTCACCAATGAATCCGGGCTGGGTTCTGCGCCCATCGTAGATGCGGCGGCGGCTACCAGAAATCCTTCCCGTCAGGCTCTGATTTCTATGTCCGGTGTATTCTGGGATACCATCGTTGTGTGTCTGATGACAGGGCTGGTACTGGTTTCTACTATACTGCGGGATCCTGTTGGTATGGATGGTTTGGTTGGGGCGGAACTGACCTCCGCGGCCTTTGCGACGATTCCTACGGTGGGGCCCATTGTTCTGACTGTTGGCCTCATTACCTTTGCATGGTCTACGATTTTGGGCTGGTCTTACTACGGCGAACGTGCATGGGTTTATCTGGTAGGCATCAAAGCCATCAAACCTTTCCGTATTGCATGGACACTGGTTGTATTCGTCGGCTGCGCAGCGGCACTGGAAGTGGTTTGGAATGTGGCAGACACTCTGAATGCCTGTATGGCATTCCCCAACCTGGTTGCGCTACTTGGTCTGAGTGGTGTTATCGCATCTGAAACCAAGAAATACGTTTGGGACAAAGACGCTGAAATGGGTGGTCTGCTGAAGTGGATGGATGACGAAGCTCCCGTAGTAGATAAATAATCCAGAGAAGTTTCGTAAGAATTTGTAATTCCAAAAAGATGAATTTAAAACGGTATGCAGAAATGCATACCGCTTTTTCGTGAAGAGAGGAGGAAAACATAAGAAAATGAAAATAGCTGCTTGCAGGATTGTTTCTCATTTTTTATGTCTTAAGGAGCAAAGCGACAGGAAAAGACGAAGTTTTTTGAGGTTCCGTCCGTTTTATGCTATAATAAGCAGATAAATCACATGCGATATACGGAGGAATACCCATGACCGAAAAATTATATTATCAGGACGCTTATGCAACAACATTTACTGCAAAGGTGCTGGAATGTACAGAAGAAAAAAAGAACTGGAAAGTCGTTCTGGACAGAACACTTTTCTACCCCGAAGGCGGCGGGCAGCCTGCCGATGTAGGTACGCTGGGCGGCGTAAATGTGCTGGATGTTCATGAAAAAGACGATATCGTGACCCATACCACAGATCGACCTCTGGAAGTGGGGGCGGAAGTGAAAGGCGAGATTGACTGGGCGCATCGTTTTGACCTGATGCAGAACCATTCTGGCGAACACATCCTTAGTGGGGTCATCTGCGCAAAATATGGATGTGATAACGTGGGCTTCCACATGGGCAAGGAAATGATCACTATTGACTTGAATACAAAGATTCCCGAAGAAGATCTGCCCTGGCTGGAAGAAAAGGCAAACGAAGCCATCTGGAACAATGTTCCTGTGGGCATCAGATATCCTTCCAAAGAGGAACTGGACGCACTGGAATACCGCAGTAAAAAAGAACTGGAAGGTCAGGTGCGTATCGTAAACGTAGGGGAGTATGACTGCTGTGCCTGCTGCGGCACCCATGTGAAACTGGCGGGGGAAGTGGGTCAGATCAAGATCATCAGTTCCCAGAATTATAAAGGTGGTACCAGACTGGAACTGCTCTGCGGCAAACGCGCCCTGCAGGATTGCCGTAAGAAAAATGATGTTTCCGCAGAAGCGGGCAGACTGCTTTCTGTCCCTGCGGAAAAGGTGGATACTGCAGTGAAGAATGTACTGGCGGAAAGAGAGGAACTGACCCAGACATTGAACCAGCTGAAATGGAAATACTTCAATCTGAAGGCGGAACAGGTGGCAGAGGGAACAGAAAATATCCTCTTTTTCGGGGATGGTTTTAATAGTAAAGATATGACACACTTTGCTGACCTGCTGCTGAAAAAAGGAGCGAAGAGAACAGCGGTGTTCTCTCCTAGCGGTGACGGTTTTGCATTCGTGCTGCTGAGCAGTGAAAAGGACGGCAGAGATTTTACCGATGCCATGAAAGAACCCTTTGCCTGCAAAGGCGGCGGCAAACCCGATGCGGTACAGGGCAGAGTGACCGGTGCAAAAAAGGATATTCAGACATTCTTTGAAGAAAGAGGTTTTCTGGTGGAAGAATAATCTTAGGAAAGATTTAAGACTTTGTTTACAATTAAGAAAAAAATCTATGATATTTTCATGGTGAAAGGCTGATGAGGATGAAAGAAGTGTTTCAAAAGAACAGAGAAAAACTACTGAACCATATCGAAATGTTTTCTGCTGCGGTGATTTTTGCAGGCAAGGCTCCTTATAAAAGAGGGGATGAAAGATATCCCTTTTCTCCCGACCGTAATTTCTATTATCTGACGGGGATCGACAGGGAAGACTGCATTCTTTTCATGGCAAAAACTCGAACAGGCGTACAGGAAACGTTGTATATCCCCAGAGATAACGGCGATATGGCCAAATGGGTGGGAGCAAACATGACTGCGGAAGAGGCCGCGGAAATCAGCGGCATTACAGATATTTCTGCTATCGATGCTTTCGAATCTGATTTTGCTTCATATATTTTTAAAAACAGCATCAAGAAGCTATGGCTGGATCTGGAAAACAGAGAATGGAACGATGCATTGTCTCCGTCTTTGGAATTTGCGGAAAAAGCCCGCAGACAGATGCCCCATGTCATCATTGGCGACCTCTATCCTGATTTCAGCGAAATGCGTGTCATCAAGGAAGAATGGGAGCTGGAACGGATGCGTAAGGCCATGGACATCACCCGTCTGGGGATTGAAGAAATGATGAAAACGGCAAGACCTGACATGATGGAATATGAAGTGGAAGCGGCTTATGATTATGTGCTGAAAAAGAACGGCGTAAAGGACAGAGCCTTCGGCACCATCGCAGCCGGCGGCAAAAGAGGTACCATCCTGCATTATGATAAGAATGACCAGCAGGTAAAGGATGGGGAATTGATTCTGATCGATGCCGGTGCCCAGTGGGGCTGGTACGCAGGGGATATTTCCCGTACTTTCCCCATCAACGGCAAATTCACAGAAAGACAGAAACTGGTTTACAACATCGTTCTGGAAGGCCAGAGAAGAGTCATCGAAGCCATCAAACCCGGTGTGCCCTTCAGCAGCCTGAATGAATGCTTGAAAGACTATTATTTTGATGCGCTGAAGGAAATCGGTCTGGCGGAAACGAAGGAAGATGTGGCGAAATATTATTATCATGGGGTGAGTCATTACCTTGGCGCAGAAACCCATGATATCGGCAGATATATCGACCGTACCCTGCAGCCCGGCATGGTGCTGACCGTAGAACCGGGGCTGTATATTGAAGAATGGGAAATCGGTATCCGTATCGAAGATGATGTGCTGGTCACAGAGGAAGGCAATGAAGTCATGACTTCCGCCATGATCAAAACTGTGGAAGAAATCGAAGCTTTTATGGAGAAATATAATGGCTGATTTTAAGGAAACGGATTTATACGAGCCCATCCGCGCTTTTCTGGAGGAAGAAGGCTATCAGGTGCAGGCAGAGGTAAAGGACTGCGATATTGCTGCGGTGAAAGATGGACAGCTGCTGATTGTGGAACTGAAAAAGGCCTTTAATCTGAAACTGGTCTATCAGGGGTTGGAACGGCAGAGCCTGACAGATCAGGTTTTTGTAGCGATTCCCCGTCCCGCCAAAGGTGCCCGGGAAAAGGCATGGAAGGATATGCTGAAATTATTGAAACGGCTGGAACTGGGGCTGTTGACAGTGGCGTTGGACAGCCCTTTAAAAACAGTGGATGTGGTGCTGGAACCTTCTGACAGCCCCATTCGTAAGAATAAAAAGAAAAAGGAACAGGTCAGGGGGGAACTGGAAAACCGTCAGGTGGATGCCAATGTGGGCGGTATGACCCGCAGGAAGATCATGACGGCTTTCCGTGAGAAGAGTATCCGTCTGGCATGTCTTTTGGAAAAGGAAGGGCAGGTTTCCACGGCTTTTCTCAGAGAAAAAGGTATGGAAGACCATGTAGTCATTTTAAGCAGGAATTATGATCAATGGTTCCAAAGAGTGGAAAAGGGCGTGTATGCCCTTTCGGAAAAAGGAAAGGAAGCCCTCGAAAAAGAGGAATATGCAAAAGCAGTGGCGTTTTACAGAAAAGAAACGTTTGATTGATTAGGAGGAATGGTTATGTCCGTACTTCAGGTTTTGGGGAATGTACTTTGGATCATCTTTGGCGGACTGTTTTCCGCCATCGGCTGGTTTCTGGCAGGTATCGTCTGCTATATTTCCATCATTGGTATCCCTGTGGGCAAGCAGTGCTTCAAGTTTGCAAAAATGGTGCTGTGTCCCTTTGGGAAGGTCATCGATTACGGCAACATGGGCAGCGGTTCTATTGTGCTGAACGTGATTTGGGTATTGCTGTGCGGTCTGGAATTGGCATTGTCTTCTGTGGTGATGGGGATCACCTGTTGTGTAACCATCGTGGGTATCCCTTTCGGTATCCAGCATTTTAAATTTGCCATGCTGGCACTGACCCCCTTCGGTGCCCGTATCTGCAATAAGGAAATGGTATGAGAAAGAAAATGAAATGGGTGAAACGGGGATTTTTTGCCCTGTTTTGCCTTGGATGTATGGGAATACTGGCTGTTTTTGGTTTGAGCAGTCATGTGAAAAATCATACGGCTGAAAAAATCCTCACGGCAGAGGAAGCGGCGAAACAGGAGGCGGACTGAATACTGGTTCTGGGCTGTGGAGTCAGACCAGACGGGACACCCAGCCTGATGCTGCAGGACAGGCTGGAAACGGGGATTGCTTTATATGAGGATGGTGCTGCACCGAAGCTTTTGATGAGTGGTGACCATGGCAGAAAAGAGTATGATGAGGTAAACCTCATGAAGGAATACGCTCTGGAAAGGGGTGTCCCTTCGGAAGACGTTTTCATGGATCATGCAGGCTTTTCCACCTACGAAAGCATGTATCGTGCAAGGGATATTTTCTGCGCAGAAAAAGTGATCGTCGTTTCCCAGAGATACCATTTGCCAAGGGCTTTGTATGCAGCGGAAAAACTGGGGCTGGAGGCTTACGGTGTTCCTGCACAGGATGTGGAGTATCGCGGACAAGCCTATCGGGAATTTAGAGAGATGCTGGCCAGAGCCAAAGATTTTTGTACTGCTATGCTGGAGCTGCCGCCGCAATATCTGGGAGAGGAAATCCCTATTACAGGCAATGGCAATCTGACCAATGATTAAGGAGGAATGTATATGATCATAACAACAACACAGTCTATCGAAGATAAAAAAATTGTGGAATATAAAGGAATCGTGTTTGGTGAAGTGATTTCTGGTGTAGACGTAGTGAAGGATATGGTAGCGGGACTGTCCAACTTTTTTGGCGGACGTTCCAATACTTACGAAACAGAGCTTGTAAATGCCAGAGAAAGTGCTCTTCGTGAGATGGAAGAAAGAGCAGCAAAACTGGGTGCTAATGCGGTAGTCGGTGTGGATATCGACTATGAAGTACTGGGTGCCAATAATGGTATGCTGATGGTAACAGCATCCGGCACAGCAGTCAGATACGAATAAATAAAAAGTCTCTGTCCGAAATGAGTATTGGTGAACAAAAAATATGCATTTTCAAAGATAACTATGCATAAGCTGACAAAATTGTAAATTTTCATTTCTGGAGTGCGGCAAATAGACTGAAGTATGCTGTGATATAGTTATAGTTCGGAACTTTTTGTTGGTTTTTTCCGTCTATGATAAAGGAACAGTTAGACAAATCAGAATTTGAAAAGGAGCAGACAGAAACACGATGTTCACAAAATCATGAGATACTATATTATACCTGATATGCAGGCGCGTTTTTGCATAAAAAGGAGTTTAAAAAATGAAAAAGATAATCCCAGTAGTTATTCTCACAATTTTAACTTCGTGGCTTTTCTTGGTTGGTTGCGGGAAGCAAGCTGAGCCAATCGTTCTCCCCTCTACCAATGAAATTGATTCAATTAACATCACCACATTTGACGGCTCAGAAATTTCATACTCGGATAAAGAATGGATTGAGCAGTTTATTGTAGTTGTTACTCAGGCAGAATCAACAGCCAAAGAAAGTATTCAAGATATTCCCGATGTTGAAACCTATGGAAAAGTGGATATTTCAAACAATGGTGGAACAACAACATTTTTTTACTACATAGAAAATGAAAAACATTATATTGAACAACCTTATCAGGGAATATATGAGACAGATGTTGACATTGATGCTTTAGTAAAAGGTATTGAGTAATCCAATTTGTTGAACGAAATAGCAGACATATTCCGAAAGGAGCAAGGTTGAAATACACCTTGCTCCTTTTCGTCTACTAATGAGTATTCACAGAAATGAATAAAAAGGTCAGTTATACACACCAATACTTATCTCGTATAGAGACAATAAAAAACCTCAACTCGTCTGAGTTGAGGTCATTTTTTTATCCAAGATAATCTCTGGGATTCTGATATACGCCGTTCAGCTGAATTTCATAGTGGCAATGAATGCCGGTGGACATGCCGGTGGTGCCGGTGGTGCCGATGATATCACCTTTTTTGATTTCATCGCCTACGTTGACGGTCAGTTCGTCGCAGTGGGCATAAAGGGTTGTAAAACCGTTCATATGGTCGATCACGACATAATAACCAAATTCGGGATGGAAGGTGGATGTTGTCACAGTGCCGGATGCCGTTGCATAAATGGGGATGATCTGGCTTTTTGTGGAGATATCCATACCGTAATGCTTTCTGCCGTCGCTGATGGAAGGATCTGCAGTAGGGTTGAATTCGGTAGAAACGATTCTGCTTTCTACGGGCCAGCCAGCAGGAATGTGATTTTGTTTTTCTATAGCCGCATTGATTTTATTGGAAATTACAGCAAAAGAAATATCTGTTTTATTTACCAGAGCATCAATTCTGATCAGATCGTCGGGGTGGAATCCGTTTTTGTCGTAGGATGTGATTACAACATTTGTGAAAGTAGACCCTGCGGCATCTGTGGACGCGGGGGCTTCGGAAGTGGCTGTGGGAAGGGGCGCAGCATAGGCAACGCCGCAGGACAGCATGGCTGCAACACAGAAGGCTGCTGTAAAACGCATGGTTTTCTGGGACATATGAGAAATCAGGGAATGTTTTTTCTGTTCCTGATTGGGATTCTGATTTTTATTCATAAGGATTTTATCACCTTTCTTATTTTGTATACAATCTGTATTATAAATAGAAAATTCTGGTTTGTAAATAGAATTTTCAAAAAAACTTTAAAATTCGTAACAATTCGTTAACAATTAGCGGAGTAGACTTTATATGGATGATTGTGGTACAATATAATGTACGCAAAAATGCGTAAGGAAGGGGGCTTTTTCATGGATCCAAAGGTAAAAACAGGTATCAACGTAGCCCAGAAGGGTGTTAAGGCTGTAAAAGTCGGCAAAAAGGCGTTGGATATCAAAAAGAAACTGCCCGGTGAAAAGAAAAAAGCGGTTTGGAGAGCAATGGAGAAAGCTTCGAAAAAAGCAGCAAAAGCAGCAGTGAAACTGGAAAAGAAACAGAACAGAACTGCAAGAAACAAAAAGGCTGTTCAGAATGGCAAAGGCATTGGGCGTGTGGCTCTGGCACTCTGGAACAGATATTTTTAACAATTTGTAACAATTAAGGAGGACGCCGAAATGGACGAACTGGAACAGAAAGAAGAACTGGAACAGAAAGAAGAACTGGAGCAGGAAGTGCAGGAACCTGCTGCGGAAGAAATAGAAGACTCTGAGGAAGATGTGTCTGCAGGGGAAAAGAAGGAAGACGCAGTTGCTTCAGAGGAACCTGCAGAAGAAATGGCGGAAGAAACGGGAGCGGAAGAACCTCCTGTGAAAAAAACGGCGGAAAAAGGCAGCAGCAATGTCCTTGGCCTTGTTGTGGGTTTTGCGTTGTTTATCGCATTTCTGGCCTTTGTCTGGATGACCCCTGTGGGCAAAGTGGTGAAGGATACCGGGGTGCTGTATGCGAAGGATAACAACCTTTATTATTATGATATGAAAAATGAACCCTACCTGCTGCAGGAAGACATTTCTGCCGGCGGCGGTTACAACTATTTCTACTCTGCATGGGGCGCAGGGGTTTCTCAGGATAATGAGGATTTGTACTATACTGCCAATGTGCAGACAGGCGGCAACTACGATCTGTATTACAAAAACCTGAAAAAAGACGGAGAACCCATGGAAGTTGCATGTGATGTGGTAGACCATATCGTAAGCAAAAATGGGGAAATGGCAGCGTTTTTACAGAAGACGAAAGAGGGGTTACAGCTTTCTCTGTTTGATGGGAAAAAATCCCATGCTGTTTCCAAGGAAATGGCACTGGAAGAGAATGCCTATGCGCTGAGTGCTGACGGCAAATATCTGGTTTATAGAGATGCCTATGACATTTTGCATGCAACAACGACGGATTTCCCGGTTGAACCTGTAGAACTGACTGACGACTGCCCTCTGTATGCGATGGCGGAAGATATCTTGTATTTTGTTTCCAAAGCGGACGGCATGTACAATATCTATAGCTACGATTTCAAAGGCGAACCTGTTCTGGTGGCGGAAAATGCCCAGTATATGGAACTGATGCCCAACGGCAAAGACCTGCTGTACGGCGTAAAACCCACAGAGATTATCCCTTATTCTGAACTCTTGGAAGATGACATGGCGGAAATCGATGCAGCCATGAAAGAGGATGACCCTAACTATGAACAGAAACTGATGCGTGATAAACTGCGTGAAGCCATGAAGAACGGTGAAGGTCTGGAACCTCTGCTGCAGGAATATTATATCCTTTCCAACGGCAAAGCAAGATTGGTGGCAGATCATGTGGTTTCTGCCATTGCAGTAGCGGACAGCGATAAAAACTTCATTACAGGGTATAAAGCAAAGCCATTCCAGCCTTTGTATCTGTCTGTCATTGACGGCGGTCTGGAAATGGTAGATATGATCTACTATATGTCCATCAATTACGGCGGCGTGCAGCCTTTCTTGGCAGATGGCGTCGGCAATGTGGAAATGCTGGATGGTTCTGGCGTGCAGCTGAATACGATGCAGGTTTCTCCTGATGGCAGCAGAGCAGCATATCTGGTAAAAGATGAAAACAGCGGCGAAAATATGCTGATGCAGATGAAAATCGGTAAAGCGGCAGAGGCTGCAGTGGTACAGAAAAATGTGAAAGAATTTGCTTTTGTTGGCAGAAATGATCTGTTCTACTATTATGATTTTGCGAATGGCGCAGGCAAACTGGGCAAAGCCGGAGAAGGCAATAACAGCATTGAGGCTGCCAGCGGTGTGCAGTTTGCGAAAGATGCGGGCAGAGTATATTATCTGCTTCTGGATCAGAAGACTGGCAATGGCAAAATGGAATGGTGGGACGGCGAAACCCGCGAAACCATCGATGGCGGTGTGTTTGCCTTCCAGTATAAAGGTAATGGGAAGGCGGCTCTGATTTACGGCTATGATGTGCAGAAACTGACCGGTGATCTGGGCTATTATGACGGCAAAGGCGTAACAAAGCTGGACGAAGATATCACAGCGATCTTTATTAACTGAGGTTGAAAAATATGAACGAGAGATTTGAAACATACAGCCCCGCGGAAACAGAAGCCTTCGGGGAAAAGATGGGGAGAGCCGCAAAAGCGGGGCAGGTATACTGCCTCAGCGGCGATCTGGGCGTAGGCAAGACGGTGTTTACAAAAGGCTTTGCAAAAGGTCTTGATATTACAGAACATGTCACAAGCCCTACCTTTACCATCATCAATGAATATGAAGGGAGACTGCCTCTCTATCATTTTGATGTGTACCGCATTTCCTGCGAAGAGGAAATGGAAGATACAGGCTACGAAGATTATTTCTACGGCGAAGGCGTTTGTCTGGTGGAATGGGCGGAACTGGTGAAAGACCTGATCCCTGCCGATGCCATCTGGATCCCCGTGGAAAAAGACTACAGCAAGGATGACAATTACCGCTCTATCACCATCAGACAGGAGGGCTGATTTATGAAAATTTTGGGGATCGATACCACAGGACAGACGGCCAGTGCGGCTCTGGTGGAGGATGATAAGCTCATCTGCGAATTTACACTGAACTATAAACTGACCCACAGCCAGACGATCATGCCCATGATCGCAGAAATCATAGAGCGTTCCGAAACAGACAAAGGGTCTATTGACTGTATTGCCTGTGCGGCAGGGCCCGGCTCCTTTACAGGATTAAGGATCGGGGCGGCAACAGCAAAGGGCTTTGCCCTGGCTCTGGACAAGCCCTTGGTGGCAGTGCCCACACTGGATGCTCTGGCATATAATGTGTTTGAAACAAATAAATTTATCTGTCCCATTATGGATGCCAGAAGAAATCAGGTTTATGCGGCTTTTTATATGTGGGAAAACGGCAAACTGATCCGTCTGACAGACCATATGGCAGAATCCATTGATCGCGTTATGGAGATTGCGGAAATGCTGGAGCATGAAGTCATCTTTTTGTGAGATGGTGTTCCTGTACACAAAGCGAAGCTGGAACAGAACCCTGCTTTCCTGTTTGCTCCTGCCCACTGCAATATGCAGCGTGCCTCTTCCGTGGCGGCTTTGGGCCGTATTCTGGCGGAAGAAGGTCTGGCGAAGAAGAGTGACGAATTTGAACTGATCTACCTGAGAAAATCTCAGGCGGAAAGAGAAAGGGAAGAGCGTCTGGCGAAGGAGGAAGGGAAATGATCGAAATCGTTCCCATGACGGAAGCGCATCTGGATGGCGTGGCAGAGTTGGAGAAAGCAACCTTTTCCATTCCCTGGAGTCGTACAGAGTTTGAAAGAGAAATAAAGGAAAACAACATGGCAATCTATTATGTCGCCGTGGAGGATGGCAAGGTCATCGGCTATGCCGGCATGTGGCATGTGGTGGTGGAAGGCCATATCACCAATGTTGGTGTGCTGGAGGAAGCCCGTCGCAAGGGTGTTGGCAGTATGCTGATGGAAAAACTGATTGCAATTGCCGTAGAAAAGCAGATGTTTGGTATGACGTTGGAAGTGCGTATGGGCAATGCCCCCGCGCAGGCCCTGTATCATAAATATGGCTTCAAGGCGGAGGGCATCCGCAAGAACTATTATCCCGATACAAAGGAAGATGCCATTATCATGTGGAAATATTTTTCTGAAGAGAATTGAACATAAATCAAAATTTTAGGGCGTCGGGGATATTTATGATTCTCGACGCTTTCTGTAAAGGAGATGAAAAAGCATGACAAAACCATTTGAATTGGAATATACACAGCTGAAAAAAGGCTGTTTTCCCGAGGAACTGGGGTTTCGGACTACGGCAGAGGTAAGTCCTCTGGAAGGGGTCATCGGGCAGGACAGAGCCGTAAAGGCTTTTGATTTTGGCTTGGCGGTAAAAATGAAGGGCTATAATATTTATATGGCAGGGCCTTCCGGCACGGGCAAAACCACCTATGCCCGCAGCAGTACGGAAAAACTGGCGGAAACGGAGGCCGTGCCCTATGACTGGTGCTATGTATATAACTTCCAGAGCCCCAGAAGCCCTCTGGCACTGCGCTTTGAAGCGGGCCACGGCAAGCAGTTTAAGGAGGATATGGCGGAATTGGTTCAGCTGTTTCGCACAGAATTGCAGAAGGCCTTCCGTACAGAAGAATATGATGCCCGGAAACTTGCGCTGGAACGTTCCTTTGATGAAAAAAGAGATGCCCTGATGACGGAAATGAGTACAGTGGCGGAACAGCATGATTTTCAGGTGAAAACCACCAATTCCGGTGTGTTTTTCATGCCTGTGGTGGAAGGCAAGGCTGTTGGCGAAGAGGAATATGATGATTTAAGTGAAGAGGCCAAGGATACCATTGAAAAAAACTCTCAGATGGTACAGGAAAAGGCCGGTTCCATCATGCGGGAACTGCGGGATCTGGATAAGGAATCCAAAAAACAGATGGATCAGCTGGATTATACAACAGGGATGTTTGCCATTGGCCATCATGTCAATGAGGTGCAGGGAAAATACCAGCAGTATGAAAGGGTCATTTCCTATATTAAAGACGTGCAGGAAGATGTGCTGGAAAATATCAGTCAGTTCATCGAGGAAGAAGAAGAAGGGGAAGACAGTCTGGCTTCTCTTTTGCCCATGCTGAATAAAAAGCCTGCGGAAGATGTGACGCTGAAATATAAGGTCAATCTCATTGTAGACCATTCCAAATCCAAAGGTGCGCCTGTTGTGGTGACATTCAATCCTTCTTACAGCAATCTGGTGGGGGAAGTGGAATATGACAGCGAATTCGGTAACCTGACCACGGATTTCATGAAAATCAAAGGCGGTCTGTTCCATAAGGCCAACGGTGGCTATCTCATCGTGCAGGCGCAGGATATCCTGTCTATGCCTCAGGCGTGGGAGGCTCTGCGCCGTGTGATTAAGACGAAAGAGATCAACATGGATTCGATTCGTGAACAGCTGGGGGCAGTGGTGGCACCTACCCTGAAGCCGGAACCCATTCCTGCAAATATCAAGGTTATTATGATTGGCAGCGGCTATTATTATGATGTGCTGGATCAGTATGATGAGGAATTCGATAAATTCTTTAAGATCAGAGCAGATTTCGACTACGAAATGCCCAGAACCGATGAAAACATCGGAAAGATTGCTCAGTTTATCAAGCGTTTCGTGGAAAGAGAAAAGACCATGGAATTTGATGCGAGCGCAGTCTGCGCCATTGTGGAATATTCTTCCCGCTCTGCGGAACGGCAGGACAAGTTGTCCACCCGATTCAACCATCTGGCGGAGATCCTCTGTGAAGCGGTCACATGGGCGAAGCTGGAAGGGGCGGAACTGGTGACAGCGGCTCATATCAAAAAAACCATTGAAGAAAAAGAACAGCGTATGAAGCTCTATGAAGAAAAACTGGACGAAATGCTGGAAGAAAATGTTATCATGATCGATACCGACGGTGCGGAAGTGGGGCAGATTAACGGTCTGGCGGTGCTGGATATGGGCAGTTATGCCTTTGGCAATCCTTCCCGCATCACAGCAACGACCTATGTTGGTAAATCGGGCATCGTGAATATTGAAAAGGAAGCCCGTATGAGTGGCCAGACCCATGATAAGGGTGTGCAGATTATCACCGGTTTTCTGGGGCAGACCTATGCCCAGAATTTCCCCCTGTCTCTTTCCTGCCGCGTTTGCTTTGAACAGAATTATAACGGCATCGACGGGGATTCTGCTTCCAGTACGGAATTGTATTGTATCCTGTCCTCCCTGTCTGAACTGCCCATCCGTCAGGACTTGGCGGTGACGGGCTCTGTCAACCAGAAAGGGGAAATTCAGGCCATTGGCGGCGTGACATATAAGATTGAAGGCTTCTTTGACCTGTGCAAAAAGCGCGGGCTGACGGGTAAACAGGGTGTCATTATTCCTGTTTCCAATGTGAAGGATCTGGTGCTGAAGGATGAAGTGGTGGAAGCAGTGAAAAATGGTATGTTCCATATCTATCCCATCACTCATATCGATGAAGGCATTGAACTTCTGATGGGAACACCTGCCGGAAAGAAGAATAAGGCGGGTAATTTCCCTGCAAACAGTGTCCATGGAAAGGTTATGAAAAAACTGAAGGCTTTTGATCAGAGAGCGCAGGGGAAGGAATAACATAAAATTTGACTGAAAGTCCATCTGTTGGGAACAGCAGGTGGATTTTTTTCGACAAATTATTAAGATTTTCTTTCAAAAACAGAAAGAATCTTTCTTTTTTCGACTTTTGTGCTATACTTCATAATGAAGAATTATGGTGTAAAATACACTTTACATAAGAAAGAACAAAGCAGGAGGAATACACGAATGAGAAGTAAGTGGAAACGGCTTCTGCTGACAACCATGGCGGTGGGGATGGTTTCATCCGTAACAGCCTTTGCAGCCAATGTCAGCATGAATTTAAAGTATAACGGTAAAAATCATACATACAATGCCCCTGAGATCA
Source organism: uncultured Clostridia bacterium (assembly GCA_937919015.1). GTDB lineage: Bacteria > Bacillota > Clostridia > Lachnospirales > Anaerotignaceae > Anaerotignum_A. The sequence continues at coordinate 4,037 of CALFPN010000116.1, read as the reverse complement.
ATGTGAAGATCGATGGGAAAACCATGACACCTAAGGATATGCCCGCGGTATCCATCGACGGCAGAACTATGCTGCCCATGCGACAGATCGCTCAGGAACTGGGCTGTGAAGTAGTATGGAACGAAGCTGCACAGCAGGTATATGTGGTGAATGATGACTATACGCTGGTATTTACCATCAACAATAAAACGGGGCAGCAGAACGGGAAGAATTTTTCTATGGATGTTCCTCCGATGATCGTCAATGACAGAACCATGCTGCCTGTCCGCGCGCTGGCAACGGCTTTGGATCTGAATATTACATGGGATGATGCTACAAGAACCGTAAATATTGCAGAGAAGAAAGCAGCGCAGCCGTCTGTACCTTCGACACCCTCTGTACCCACAACACCTGCCGCACCTTGCATTACGCTGAATAAGGTGAATGTTCCTGCCAGCAAAACCGCAGGTCAGGTGTTCTCCATTCAGGCAAATGGTAAAATCACAGACTGGGAAGAAGTGATCGTGGCCAACGATAAGATCGTACTGGATTTCTATGGCGCAAAAAGCGGACTGGCATCCAAGATCACAGCCACAAACAGTTCCATCGTATCTGCGGTAAGAACGGCGCAGCATACAGCGGAAGACGGTACCACATACACCAGAGTTGTGCTGGATCTTTCTGCAAAGAAAAAATACGAAGTGACAGAAAGTGCCGACGGCACGAAGGTCATCGTGACATTTGACAAGGTGACAGTGGAGGATATTTCCTGCAAGCATAAAAATGATAGGGATATCATCGAGATCGAAGGGGACGGCGCGCTGGGTGCCAATGTATTCACCCTGTCCGACCCTACTCGCATTGTAGTGGATATTCCCAATGTAGAATCTGAACTGGATGATGAATTGGATGTGGATGATCTGGAATATGTATTTGCCGGCAGAAGCGGTATGTTTACTGACACCCCCCTGCGACTGGTATTCGAAGTGGGGGATTTGACGGAATTCAGCTACAGTGAGGATGACAACGGCGGCACACTGACCATCTTCCGTTCTTCTCTGCAGCATATGACCTATAACGGTGCGAAGGATGTGCTGTATCTGGATAAAGAAGATTCCTTCAAAGCGGGCAGCGTAAAATTGGAAGACCATTATCTGAATGGGTATTTTGATGTGACCCTGCCGAAGGATCTGTCTGATGTATATGGCGAAGGAACGTATGCCATCGGGGATGATGTGATTGAAAGCATCGAAGTATTTACCAAAGGCGGCAAAACGACTTTGCGTTTCCGCCAAAACCGTATCAGCTGCTACAGCATTACGGAAGAAAAGGACAGATATGTGATCCATGTGAAGAACCCTCAGGATGTGTATGATAAAGTGCTGCTGCTGGATGCGGGCCATGGGGGCAATGATCCCGGTGCGAGTGCAAATGGTATCGTTGAAAAAACCATGAACTTGGTAATCGCAAAGAAAGTAGAAGACTATGTAAAGGATAATTCTAATATTAAGGTTTATATGACCAGAGGGGATGATGCAACACGTCCTGCTAATGCTGAACGTGCGAAAACAGCAAATCAGATCGCTGATTTGATGGTTTCAATTCATATGAATTCTGGCCCGGTGCTAGGGAATGGGACAGAAACGTTGTATGCAGTGCATAGCAATGATGCAAGTGCAAAAATGACAAGCCTGCAGGCGGCGCAGATCATGCAGAGTTATCTGCCTCAGGCATTGGATATGACAAATCGTGGTGCAAAATTGGATCAAGCGATTTTGATTTTAAATTCTACAAAGATTCCGGCAATTTTAGTAGAGGTTTGTTTCCTGACAAACCCTGGTGATGCATATAAAATTACGGTTGAAGATAATCAGGATTTGGCTGCAGAAGCAATTGGGAAAGCAATTATTAAAATGATGAAAGAGTATGATCTTTGATAATGATATAAGCCATGACTAAAAAGTCATGGCTTTTTCTATACGAAAGAATATGGTATACTAAAAATTAAGAAAAAATTGAGGAGGAAGAAAGTATGGAGCACAATCGTTTTGACGGCAGAAAAGTGGACGAACTGCGTCCTGTAAATATCATCAAGGATTTTACCCGCTATGCGGAAGGTTCCGTTCTCATCGAATGGGGCAATACAAAGGTGCTGTGCAATGCATCGGTGGAGGAAAATGTACCTCCCCATAAAAAAGGCACAGGCGAAGGCTGGGTGACAGCGGAATACTCCATGCTGCCCCGTGCTACAGCTACCAGAAACAAAAGAGATATCAACAAACTGAAACTGAACCAGCGTTCCACGGAAATTCAGCGTCTCATCGGCAGAGCATTGCGTGCAGCGGTGAATTTTGAAGAGCTGGGCGAAAGAAGTATCACTGTGGACTGTGATGTCATTCAGGCAGACGGCGGCACCAGAACCGCTTCCATCACAGGCGGTTTTGTGGCACTGGCACTGGCCTGTCAGAAACTGGTGGAGGAAGGGCTCATTGAAAAAATGCCTCTGCACAGATATATTTCCGCAGTCAGCGTTGGCGTGGTGGATGGTGTTGCCATGGCTGACCTTTGCTATGAAGAAGACTCTGCGGCAGAGGTGGATATGAACATCATCATGACAGACGAAGGCAATTTCGTGGAAGTGCAGGGCACAGGGGAACACGGCACATTTACGCAGGAGCAGCTCTTGGAACTCTTGGATCTGGGCAGAAAAGCAACTGCGGAACTGAAGGAAATGCAGCAGGCGGCACTGGGCGGGCTGGAATTGAAATAAGGAGAAAAAGATGGAAACGATTATTTTTGCAACAAAAAATAAAGGAAAAATCAAAGAAATCAATGCCATTTTGGCGGATATGGATGTGAACGTGATTTCCATGGAGGATGCTGGTATCACCATTGATGTGGTGGAAGACGGCACAACATTTGAAGAAAATTCTATGAAAAAAGCAGTGCAGATCATGGAGGTCAGCGGTAAGATCACACTGGCAGATGATTCCGGTCTGGAAATCGACTACATGGACAAGGCTCCCGGTGTATACTCTGCCCGTTTCATGGGGGAAGATACACCCTATGAGGAACGATTCAAAGCGATTTTTGAAAAACTGGACGGCGTTCCCGCAGAAAAAAGAACGGCCCGTTTTGTCAGCTGCATTGCAGCGGCTTTCCCCGATGGCAGAAGACTGACTACCTATGATACGGTGGAAGGCATCATCGGCTATGAAGTGAAGGGGGAAAACGGCTTCGGCTATGATCCTATTTTCTATGTGCCTGATAAGGGCAGATATATGGCGGAACTTTCTGCGGAAGAAAAGAATGCCATCAGCCACAGAGGGAAGGCTCTGGGCAAGATGAAAGAACTCTTGAAAAAGGAACTGTGATCTTATGAAGATTTTGGTTTTGAGCGATACCCATTCCTATCTGGATAATGCCAGAAATGTGCTGAAGCGGATCGGGGATAAAATGGACATGGTATTCCATCTGGGCGACCATGACGCAGATGCACTGGAATTGCAGAAAGAATTTCCGAATCTGCCTTTTCATTATGTAAAGGGGAATAATGACTACCTGATGGATACGCCCTCCAAGAAGATGGTGCGGGCAGGGGGAAAGAACCTTCTGCTGACCCATGGGCATAAGCAGCGTGTTCACTGGAACCCCGATACCATTTCCTATTGGGCGGCGGAACAGGGGGCAGATGTGGTTCTTTTTGGCCATACCCATATGCCTGTGTGGGACGATAGCTGGCAGGTGACTTTGTTCAATCCCGGCAGCATTTCCCTTCCCCGTGGTGGCGGTCTGCCTACCTTTGGCATCCTGACCATTGAAAACGGCAAGGTAGAAGGGGCCATTATGGAATACTGGAATGGAGAACATTTCAAACGGATCAATTGAATCTGGTTTTGCGGAGTGAAGGTCTTTTTTGCTCCGCAAAAAACTTTTTGAAAAAAATAAAAAATATGTTGACAAAGTAAAATGCTTGTGGCATAATATGTCTTGCGTTAAGACGTGGATCGGTAGCTCAGCTGGATAGAGCAACGGCCTTCTAAGCCGTGGGTCAGGGG
>CALFPN010000115.1 GCA_937919015.1 uncultured Clostridia bacterium | reverse complement strand
AGCTGCTGAAAGTATTAGAGGATAGAGTTGCTCGGTTTCAGAGCAGTTATTACAGCAGAAGGAATAAGGCGATCCCACCTTATATCCATGAAATTTTCCGGAATGGCATTCCAGCAGATTTCAGGCTTATCGGGGCGACTACCAGAAGTCCGCAGGAAATTCCCGATGCCCTCCGTTCCCGATGCACGGAGATTTTTTTTGATAGGCTGGATAAACATTCTGTGGTACAGATCGCGGCAAACAGTCTGCAGAAAGCAGGACTGGATTATGAAACAGGGCTGTGTGAAAAAATCGCCTGTTATGCCACCGGCGGAAGAGATACGGTGAATCTGGTACAGTCTCTGACCTCTCTGGCGTGGATGGAAGGAAAGAACTGTATCACAGCCTCAGATTTGGAATGGGCAGCGGAAACGGGGAAATATCAGCCGGTTTACCAGAAAAAGATTCCGGAAAAGCCTCAGATCGGTGTGGTCAATGGATTGGGCGTGCAGCCTAACGGAGGGGTTCTTCTTTCTGTGGAAGCGGTGGTGAAAAAGGGCGAGACTGGCCTGACTGTCACGGGCATTCTGGAGGAGGAAGAGATCAAAAGCAGACAGGGCGGCGGCAGGCGGAAAAGTAACGCTCGTTCTGCGGCGGAAAATGTACTGACGCTGATGGAACAGTTCGGTTTTTCAAAAGAGGAATATAGCGTCCATATCAATTTTCCCGGCGGCATTCCTGTGGATGGTCCTTCAGCAGGGGTGGCTATGTTTCTGGCGGTGTATTCCGCCTTTACGGAAACGCCTGTGCCCAATGATATCGCCCTGACAGGGGAAATTTCCATCCATGGGCAGGTTTTGCCTGTGGGCGGCGTGGAGGATAAGCTGGAGGCAGCAAAGGAGGCAGGGGCACCCTGTGCCTTTATCCCAAAGGAAAACTGGAAATCAAGGTCATTCCTGTGGAAACAGTGCAGGAACTGCTGGAGCAGATTTTCCTGCCGGAAAGCCTTGCAGAAGGAATGGAATGGTTGAAAGAAAAGGGCATTTCTTAGTGGAATGTCCATTTTCTTTCTTCGACAGTATTTGACCGCAGTCTGTATTTATTGTATACTATATATTTAAGGCGAGGTTTCGCCCTTGTTTGTATGCAAAAATTACGTAGTGTTTATATATGAGGTGAACAATATGGAGAAGAAACAACCGATCATCGTGCCGATGATCGCCTTGCGTGCCCTGACCGTATTCCCGGGCATGGCCATCAGTTTCCCTGCCGGCAGACAGAAATCTTTGGATGCCCTGCAGGCGGCGGAAGAAAATGGGAAAGAAATTTTTCTGGTGACCCAGAAAGACCCTGCAACCCCCGATCCTTCCAGAAACGATCTGTATGATATCGGCGTTCTGGCGGAACTGAAGCAGGTGCTGAAGCTGCCCGGAAACCTGACCCATGTGATTGTGGAAGGCAAATCCCGCGGCAGACTGGAAAATATCCATGTGAAAAACTGCGACTATGCAGAGATCACAACCATTCCGCAGGATTTTGAGGAAGACCCTTCCGAACATGTGCAGGCGATCATGAAAATCGCTGTGCAGGAATACGAAGAATATCTGAAATTGGCACCCAACACAGCAGCCATGGATCTGATGGGGAATGTGGTTTCTGCCACAAAGCCCGGGCAGCTGGCAGACGTAATGGCGGCAGGGCTGGAACTGCCCTTTAACCGCAAACAGGAATTTCTGGATATTCTGAATCCTTTTGAAAGACTGGAAGCAATTATCACGCTGATGCAGAAGGAACGTCAGGTGCTGGATATCAAACGGGAGATCGAAGAAAAAACAAAGCAGAAGATTGACCAGAATCAGAGAGAATACTATCTGAGAGAAGAGCTGAAGGTGATTCAGGAAGAACTGGGCGACAAGGACGGCGTAGGTGCCGATGCGGCGAAATACCGCAAACAGCTGGAGGAAAAGAACCCTCCCGCAGGGGTGAAGGAAACGGTGGAAAAAGAAATTGACCGTATGCTGAAAATCCCTGTAACCTCTCCCGAAGCTAACGTTTCCAGAACCTACATCGAAACCATGCTTTCTCTGCCCTGGACAGAAACAACAGAAGAAATCTTTGACCTGAAAAAAGCAGCGGAAATTCTGGATGAAGACCATTATGGCATGAAAAAGGTGAAGGAACGTATTCTGGAATACCTTGCCGTTCGCAAAAATGCTCCTGAAGAAAATCCTACCATCCTTTGTCTGGTGGGCCCTCCCGGTGTGGGGAAAACCTCCATCGCCCGATCCATCGCAAAGGCTCTGAACAGAAAATATGTGAGAATGTCTCTGGG
>CALFPN010000114.1 GCA_937919015.1 uncultured Clostridia bacterium | reverse complement strand
ACCCAGTATACCATGACTCTTCTGGAAGAGCTTGGCTTGCTGAAAATGGATTTCCTTGGTTTGAGAACATTGACAGTCATCCAGTCTGCGGTGCAGGAAATCGAACGTATCCACGGCGTGAAACTGGATATGGATCACCTGCCGGAAAATGACCCCGCTGTCTATGACATGATCTGTCAGGGCAAGACGGAAGGGGTGTTCCAGCTGGAAAGCGGCGGCATGAAGCAGTTCATGAAGGAGCTGCAGCCCAGATGTCTGGAAGACTTGATCGCCGGCATCGCCCTGTATCGTCCCGGCCCCATGGATTTTATCCCCAAATATATTCGGGGGAAAAACGCCGGTGGCAATGTGCAGTATACCCACCCGAAGCTGGAACCCATCCTGAATAACACCTACGGCTGTATCGTGTATCAGGAACAGGTGATGCAGATCGTAAGGGATCTGGCGGGTTATAGCCTTGGCCGAAGCGATCTGGTGCGTCGTGCCATGAGTAAGAAAAAGGCTTCCGTGATGGCGGAAGAACGGGAGAAATTCATTTACGGTGACGGAGATGAAGTCCCCGGTTGTGTGAAGAATGGTATCCCTGCGGAAGCGGCGGAAACCATCTTCGATGAAATGACAGACTTCGCAAAATATGCGTTTAATAAAAGCCATGCGGCCTGCTATGCGGTCGTTGGCTATCAGACAGCATGGCTGAAGGCCCATTACCCCGTGGAATTCATGGCGGCACTGATGACCAGTGTCATGGATAATGCGGCGAAGGTCAGCGGTTATGTGGAAGAATGTAAGAAAATGGGCATTCGGCTGTTGCCCCCCGATATCAATGAAGGCTACAAGCAATTTTCCGTTTCTGACGGGAAGATTCGTTTTGCTCTGGCGGCCATCAAAAATGTCGGCAGAGGCGCGGTGGATGCACTGGTAAAGGAAAGGGAAGAAAATGGCCCTTATGCCTCCCTGACGGATTTTTGCAGCCGCATGGAAGGCGGGGAATGGAACAAGCGCGGCATCGAAGGCCTGATCAAGGGCGGTGCCATGGACAGCTTCGGCGGGTTCCGCAGCCAGTATATGATGATTTATAAAAATATTCTGGATGGGATCGGTCAGGCGAGAAAGAATAATATTGAAGGTCAGCTGAATCTGTTCGATCTGGGGGGCAATGATGATGTCTTCCAGCAGAAAGATGACCTGCCCGACTTGCCGGAATATCCTGCCAGAGAAAAACTGGCCATGGAAAAAGAGGTGCTGGGCATTTACGTCAGCGGACATCCTCTGGCGGAATACGAAGAACAGATTCGCAGAAAAGTCAGCCACACCAGTTTGGATTTTATCCCCCCGGAGGAGGATGAGGACAGACAGCAGGTGGCAGAGGAAACAAAAGTGATCGTTGGTGGTATGGCAACGGGTATTTCCGTGAAATATACCAGAAATAATGATAAAATGGCGTTTCTGACACTGGAAGATTTTCAGGGAAGCATGGAAGTCATCCTGTTCCCGAAGGTATATCAGAACTGTGCCATGTTCCTGAAAGAGGAAGAGGTTTATCTGGTCAAGGGCAGAGCCAATGTTTCCGCTGACGGAGAGGGCAAGATCATCGCCATGGAGGTCAATCCTCTGATTCTGGGGGAAAAAGAACCGCCCAAATCCGTATGGCTGAAGCTGGGACAGGAAAAAGAAGTGCCTTTCCAGCAGATCACCGCAATTTTGAGAAAATATAGTGGGGATGTTCCCGTTTATATTTATAATGAAAAAACAAAACAAAAGATGAAGGCAGACCGTATCTACTGGGTTACAGGGGAAGAAAGTCTCTGTGAAGAGCTGCGGATTCTGCTGGGTGAGAAAAACGTGGCATTAAAGTATTAAGGGGGAGTTCTATGGCAGAAAAAATCGGAACGGATATGCCCTATGTCTGCGTGAAAGCGTTGGAAAAGGGCGTGAATATCATCGGCGTTACCCGTGGTGAGGTGACAAAGATCCACCACACAGAAAAACTGGATCAGGGCGAAGTATTGATCGCTCAGTTTACAGAAAACACTTCTGCTATGAAAATCCGCGGCAGTGCGGAAGTTTATACTCAGTTCGGCGTGATCCGCGCCGGCGAAGTGGATGTAGAAAGAGTATAATTTTGTACTGAAAACTTTAAAGAAGGTCAAATAGAGTAACTTTTATATTTTTATAGGAGGAAAAAAGCTATGGCAGAAAAGAACGAAGGAAAAAAAATCAGAAAAATTGGTGTACTGACAAGTGGCGGTGACGCTCCCGGCATGAATGCGGCAATCCGTGCCGTTGTTAGAACAGCAAAATACCACGACATCGAAGTAATCGGTATCCGTAAAGGCTACGCAGGTCTGATCGGCGGTGAAATCAAAGAAATGCACAGCAGAGACGTTTCCAACGTAATGAACCTGGGTGGTACAATCCTGCATACAGCACGCTGTCCCGAAATGATGACAAAAGAAGGCGTGGACAAAGCAGCAGCAATCTACAAAATTCTGGGTCTGGATGCACTGGTAGTGATCGGTGGTGACGGTTCCTACCGTGGTCTGGCAGAACTGGCAAAACGTGGTGTAAACGGCGTTGGTATCCCTGCTACCATCGATCTGGATATGTGCGGCACAGAATATACCATCGGTTTTGATACAGCAGTAAACACAGGTATGGACGCACTGAACAAACTGCGTGATACATCCAACTCCCACGAAAGATGCTCTGTAGTAGAAGTTATGGGCAGAGATGCCGGTTATCTGGCAATCTGGTGTGGTCTGTGCGGCGGTGCAGAAGAAGTTATGTTCCCTGAAGAAAAAGATAAAATCGACAGTGCAAAAGTAATCCAGCAGATTCTGGAAAACAGAAGCATCGGCAAACGTCATAATCTGGTAGTTGTAGCAGAAGGCGTAGGCGGTACACAGCAGCTGGCGAACGACATTCAGGAACTGACAGGTATCCAGACAAGAGCAACAATTCTGGGTCATCTGCAGAGAGGCGGCAGCCCTACAGCAACAGACCGTATGCATGCATCCATGATGGGTTATCTGGCTGTAAAAACAATCATGGAAGGCAGAGAAAACGTTGTTATGGCTTATAACAAAGGCAGATACGAAGTTCTGGATCTGTTTGAATCCATGGAAATGACAAAAACATTAGACGAGGAAATGTATGATGTAATCAAAACCCTGTCTATTTAAGGAAAGATATACCAAAGAGGAATAAGAGGAGGAACAATAATATGCGCAGAACAAAAATCGTTTGCACACTGGGCCCTGCAACTAGTGATGTGGAAACAATGAAAAAACTGATCGAAAATGGTATGAGTGCAGCTCGTGTCAATTTTTCCCATGGCTCTCATGAAAGCCATGCAGAAACCATTGCAAAGCTGAAACAGGCCAGAGAAGAAATGGGTGCCCCCATTCCCCTGATCCTGGACACAAAGGGTCCTGAAATCCGTGTAAAAACATTCAAAGAAGAAAAAGTAAGACTGGAAGAAAACGCAACTTTCACACTGACAACAAGAGATGTGGAAGGGGATGCAAGCATCGTTTCCGTCACATATGAAGACCTGCCCAAAGATCTGCACAGAGGTTCCCGCGTACTGATCGATGATGGTCTGATTGAACTGATCGTAGAAGATATTACAGAAACAGATGTTATCTGTAAAGTTATCAATGGCGGCGTTGTAAAATCCCGTAAAGGTGTAAACCTGCCCGGTGTAGAAGTAAATCTGCCTTCTCTGATGGAAAAAGACATCGAAGACCTGAAATTTGGTGTAAAAAATGGCTTTGATATCGTAGCAGCATCCTTTATCCGTACTGCAGCAGACGTTGTGAAAATCCGTCGTGTGCTGGAAGAAAATGGTGGCGGCCATATCCACATTATTTCCAAAATCGAAAGCCAGCAGGGTGTAGACAATATCGATGAAATCCTGGAAGTTTCCGACGGTATCATGGTTGCCAGAGGTGACCTGGGCGTAGAAATTCCTCCTGAAGATGTACCCGTTGTACAGAAAACACTGATTGCAAAAGCAAACAGACTGGGCAAACCCGTAATCACAGCAACACAGATGCTGGAAAGCATGACCAGCAGCCCTCGTCCCACAAGAGCGGAAGCAAATGACGTTGCCAATGCGATCTTCGACGGCAGTGATGCCATTATGCTGTCCGGCGAAACAGCAGCAGGTGCATACCCTCTGGAAGCAGTTGCTACAATGAACCGTATTGCACTGAAAGCAGAAGGCGCAGTTGACTATGCAACAAAGATGGTGAACACACAGCCTGCAAACGTAAATATCACAAACGCAATCAGTATGGCAGCATGCGCAGCGGCAGCAGAACTGGACACAGCAGCGATCACAACAATCACACGTTCCGGCTTCACAGCAAGAATGATCGCAAAACATCGTCCTATCTGCCCTCTGATCGCAAGCACACCCGATGAATGTGTATGGAGACAGATGAACCTGATTTGGGGCTGCAAACCTATGCTGTATACAGGTAAACTGCCTAAAGGCGGTGTATTTGACACATCCCTGAAAATCGCTATGGGCAGCGGTCTGCTGAAAGACGGCGATACAGTTGTATCCGCACTGGGTATGCCTCTGGGCTTCAGCGGTTCCACAAACACACTGCGTGTAGATATCGTAGGCGATGTACTGTGCAAAGGGAAAGGGATCGGCAACAAAGTGGTAAGCGGTAAAGCAAGAGTGATCAATGCAAGAGATGGCGTAGAACACATCTTCAACCAGGGTGATATTCTGGTAACAACTTCCACAGACAGCAGCTTTATGCCTTATATCAGAAAAGCAGCAGCCGTTGTAGTAGGTCCTCTGGATCAGAATGTGGACAGCCACGCTGAAGTTTCTGGAAGTGCACTGGATATTCCCGTGATCGTATGTAACGCAAAGGTAATTGATTTTATTCCAAGAGACGCACTGATTACAGTGGATTCTGAAAAAGGCTTCGTTTATAAAGGTATCCCTAAAGAAGACTAAAAAATCATACAATGAGACATCCGAAATGGGTGTCTCATTTTTTGTTTGGCGCATTTATGCGTGGAAATAAACCCCCAGTTATACTGGGGGAAGATAAAAA
>CALFPN010000113.1 GCA_937919015.1 uncultured Clostridia bacterium | reverse complement strand
GATTTTCATAACTCTTGTCTCCACGGGCAGTGATCGCGCCACCCCAATCCGGGCCCGTTTCCATCACTACCCATTCAAAACCGTCAGAGCTGCTGCCGCCGGAACCGACAGCATCATGGCGATGAAAAGCATTTCCTTCCCAAAGTTCTTCCTTGGTCATTTCCCTAGGACAGGTAAAAACCACAAGCACCTGCCCTTCCTCTTTCCATTCTGTTCCCGTATATTCCAGATACGCTGCATGGGTCGCCATGGGGGTCAGACTTTCATTGAACTGTAATGCTTCCCCCTGATTCATGAAAGAAAACATATCCCAGCCGCTGAAACCAATCCCCCATTCCTCACAGTAGACTGCGTCGGCAATCTTCCAGTCTCCCTGTACGGAATACTGGCCCTGCTCCACTTTTTCTCTCAGTTTTTTGTGGATATAATTGGGGTCATCTACATCAAAGAGCCTGCTTTCCTCCTTCGTCAGTTCCACAGACCAGTTTCCCTTATGCTCCTCGAACACACGGAAATACTGGAAGCGTTCCGTTACAGGTACATCCTCCTTGTGTGCCTCCGTTTCATCCACGATATGTAAGGCACCTGTCACTGTGCCGTCTGCCTGCCGATCAAAGAAGTAAACGCCGTCATATCGCATACGATCATAAAATCGATATTTATATTCTGATTTTGTACCATATCCCAGCTGGGCAGAAAAAACCTTTTTGTCTGCATCGTATTCCTGCAATGCCCAGGCTTTATATGTCTCAAATTCGTTCTGAGGAACGGTCAGTGCCAGTTTTCCCAAGTCTCGTTCCGAAATGGCTTCATAGAGAATGGAAACTGCCATTTCCGGGGAGGTCACGTTGAAATAACGGGCATCCTCCAGAAGCAGCTCCAGTTCTTCCCTGTTTTCCACGCCGGAAGTATCGAAATATTTTGGTTCATAGGCAAAGCTTACGGAAGCCAAGGACAGCAGCACCGTGATGCAGGCGGCGGCAAAGGCCGCTCCCTTGGGCGCACGCCCAAAATCCACGATGCGCTGGATGCGGGTCTTGATATTTTTCGCCCCGTTTGCCATGGAGGTGGTGCCGATGCGGCTGGCATAGCGGCTGTCCGCCATGTCCAGAAGCAGCATGCCATAGGCCCGCTTTTCCTCCCCCTCCAGTTTTTCCAGCACCCGCTGGTCGCAGAGAGCTTCGCTGTCGTTGCGGATGATGCGGCAAAGCCAATAGACAAAAGGATTGAACCAGTGGAGGGCCTGCAAAAGATGCAGGGCAAAATTCACCAGTACATCATGATGCTTCCGATGGAGCATTTCATGGAGGAGGACTTTTTCATCGATGGTCTCCTCCATGCCTTCGGGAATGACCAGAACGGGCTTGAAAAACCCACAGAGGAAGGGTGTTTCTATATCCCTTCAGACCTTCACCTTTTTCTGCACCAGCAAATCATATTTCTCTGCCGTATTGCTGATTTTCTCCTGCAGGGCTGGAGATCCATCCCGCCCTTTTGCGATATCTTTTCTTAATCTCCCATAAATCAGCAGATCATACAGAAGGAACAGCACTACCCCTGCAATATAAACTACAAACAGCTTATCTGTCAGCGACCATGTGCCGCCCTTTAATAAGGAAAGATCGCCGCCACCCATACCAAAGGGCGAAGACAGCAGAGATTCCATTCCCATCTCAACGGTTCCGCGGAGTTTTTTCACAGGCTCCATCCAGATATTATTCAGGGCAAACCCAGTAGAAAAAATCTTCACATTGGCAGGCAGGATCGCTCTTACCAAAAGCACCAGCCATACCAGATAGTGCCAGCGGGCATTCAGTTTATCCTGAAACAGCCTCTTAAAAAGCACCAACATCAACCCTGTCAGGGTAATACTCAATGTAAAATATAAAACTGTCCAGAGATTCGTCATACTTCCATCCCCTCCAGCAATCGTTTTAGTTCTTTCACTTCCTTCGGTGTCAGCCGTCCTTCTTCCACAAAAGCAGC
>CALFPN010000112.1 GCA_937919015.1 uncultured Clostridia bacterium | reverse complement strand
CCCCCAGCAGGAGCTCAGCCCCTGCACCCGATACTGCAGAAGCATATTTATGCTTCTGCAAATGGGGGTCGAGGGGAATCATTCCCCTCGCAGGGTGCTTGAGGGACAGAGTCCCTCAAAATTGCCCCAAGCGGGTTTTGGAAGGGGGTTCATTGCAAAGCAATGAATAGGGGAAACTTTTCCCAAGAAAAGAAAGTTTCCCCTTAAATCACTCAATGTTTATTTTAATTATTTATAATACTCAACCATGGATTTGAACAGTTTCATATCGTAGTTGCCTGCAACATTCTGGTACAGACCATCGCCGATACGTTCTGCATGACCCATTTTACCCAGTACACGGCCATCGGGAGAGATCAGACCTTCGATTGCGTGTGTAGAGCCGTTGGGGTTGAACTGGATGTCGTTTGTAGGCAGACCGTTTTCGTCTACGTACTGTGTCAGAATCTGACCTTTTGCCGCCAGATCCATTACCATCTTGTCATCCATCAGGATACGGCCTTCCCCGTGGGAAATAGGTACGCTGAAGATATCGCCTGCGCTTACATTTGTCAGCCAAGGAGATTTTTCCGTTGCCAGTCTGACACGAACGATCTTGGACTGGTGTCTGCTAATTGTGTTGTAAGACAGTGTAGGGCAAGTTTCATCTGTGTCGATGATTTCGCCGAAAGGAACCAGACCCAGTTTGATCAGTGCCTGGAAGCCGTTACAGATACCGATCATCAGACCGTCTCTTTCGTTCAGGTGTTTTGTCACTTCTTCCTTGATTTCGGGGTTGCGGAAGAATGCTGTGATGAATTTACCGGAACCATCAGGTTCGTCACCGCCGGAGAAACCACCGGGGATAAAGATGGTCTGCGCCTGTTTCATTTCTTTTGCGAAACGTTCAATGGAATCCGCAATGCCTGCCGCAGACAGGTTGTTGATGACAAAGATATTCGCTTCTGCACCAGCGCGTTCTACTGCTTTTGCAGAGTCAAATTCGCAGTTTGTACCGGGGAATACAGGGATCAGTACACGAGGTTTTGCAACAGATGCTTTTGCTTTATATGTAACGCCTTCTGCTTTTGTTGTGAATACAGGGATTTCTGCTTTTTCTTCTGCAGCAGCTGTGTTCATAGGATAGATTTCTTCCAGTTTATTTTCATAAGCTGCGAAAATATCTGCCAGAGCAATGCTGTCTGCGCCGCAAACGATGGCGTCGCCGCCTGTTGTACCCAGAACAGTACCAACTTCTGCATCTTCTGTCAGTTCCAGAACGAATGCACCGTAGTTGTAACCGAAGATGTCTTCTTTGCTTACACCGTCAGCGTATGTAAAGCCGATATCATTACCCATGGACATTTTCAGAATTGCTTCCGCAACGCCGCCCAGTGTAGGTGTGTAAGCAGCTGCAACCTTACCGCTTCTCATCAGAGCTGTTACCTGATCGAACAGAGCTTTCAGGCTGTCTGTGGTAGGCAGACCCTCTGCATCATATTCGGGTTTCACCAGAACTACTTTATGGCCAGCAGCCTTGAATTCGGGAGAAATAATGTTTTTGATGCTGTCTGTTGTCACGGCGAAGGATACCAGTGTAGGAGGTACGTCGATATCTTCGAAAGAACCACTCATGGAGTCCTTACCGCCGATGGCAGCGATTTCCAGACCTTTCTGTGCCATGAATGCACCCAAGAGAGCTGCCAGAGGTTTGCCCCAGCGTTTTTCGTCTTTCCCCAGTTTTTCAAAGTATTCCTGGAAAGACAGGTAAACTTCTTTGAACTCTGCACCGGTTGCGATCAGTTTTGCAACGGATTCTACCACTGCCAGATATGCGCTGTGGTAAGGGCTCTTTTCTGCGATGAAGGGATTGTAGCCCCATGCCATCAGGGAGCATGTAGTCGTATCTTTCTTTTCTACGGATACTTTATTTACCATAGCCTGAATGGGTGTTTTCTGGTTTTTGCCGCCGAAAGGCATCAGAACGGTACCGGCACCGATGGTGGAGTCGAAACGTTCAGACAGACCTCTCTTGGAGCAGATGTTCAGATCCTGTGCCAGTTCCATATAACCTGCTTTGAAATCAGCGGGAATTTCTTTTGTGAATTTTTCAGGCGCAGCGGGAGCAACATCGATGTGTTTTTCCGCACCGTTGGAATCCAGGAATGCTCTGGACAGGTGAACGATCTGTTTGCCGTTCCATGTCATTTTCAGCATGGGTTCTTCTGTTACCCTTGCAACAACAGTTGCTTCCAGATTTTCCATGAATGCCAGTTCTTTGAATCTTTCCACGTCTGCTGCAGCAACCACAACTGCCATTCTTTCCTGAGATTCGGAAATAGCCAGTTCTGTACCGTCCAGACCGTCATATTTTTTCGGTACTGCGTTCAGGTCGATTTCCAGACCATCTGCCAGTTCACCAATGGCAACGGAAACGCCGCCTGCACCAAAGTCATTACAACGTTTGATCAGCTTGGAGGCTTCTGCATTTCTGAACAATCTCTGCAGTTTTCTTTCTTCGGGCGCGTTACCCTTCTGAACTTCTGCGCCGCAGCTTTCCAGAGATTCCATTGTATGGGATTTGGAGGAGCCTGTTGCACCGCCGCAGCCGTCACGGCCTGTTTTGCCGCCCAAAAGGATGATGATATCGCCGTCTTCGGGACGTTCTCTGCGTACATTTTCTGCGGGAGCCGCTGCAATAACTGCACCAACTTCCATTCTTTTTGCCACATAACCTGCATGATAGATTTCATCTACCTGACCTGTCGCCAGACCAATCTGGTTACCATAGGAGCTGTAGCCTGCCGCTGCAGTCTGTACGATGGTTCTCTGAGGCAGTTTGCCTTTCATGGTTTCGGATACGGGTTTCAGAGGGTCAGCTGCACCTGTCACACGCATTGCTGCGTAAACATAGGAACGACCGCTCAGAGGGTCACGGATGGCACCGCCAATACAGGTTGCTGCGCCGCCGAAAGGTTCGATTTCTGTGGGATGGTTGTGGGTTTCATTTTTAAACAGCAGCAGCCATTTCTGTGTTTCGCCTTCCACGTCAACATCGATCTTTACAGTACAAGCGTTGATTTCTTCAGATTCATCCAGACCATTCAGTTTGCCTTCTTTTTTCAGCAGTTTTGCAGCGATGGTGCCGATATCCATCAGGTTGATGGGTTTTGTTCTGCCGATGGATTCTCTTGCAGCGATGTATTCGTTATACGCCTTCTGCAGCAGTTCATCTTCAAATTTTACGCTGTCGATGGTTGTGTTGAATGTTGTATGACGGCAGTGATCGGACCAGTAGGTATCGATCATCTTGATTTCTGTGATGGTAGGGTCTCTGTCTTCGCTCAGGAAGTAAGCCTGACATACTTTGATATCATCCAGATCCATTGCCAGCCCCATATCTTTTACGAACTGATCCAGACCTGCTTCGTCCATTTTGATGAAGCCTTCCAGTGTTGCTACTTCTGTAGGGATTTCATACTGAACATCCAGTGTTTCAAAAGTATCCAGTGTTGCTTCTCTGGATTCTACGGGGTTGATGAGGAATTTTTTGATTTCCGCTACATCCCCCTCTGTCAGTTCACCGTACAGAACGTATACCTTTGCAGATCTTACCAGAGGTCTTTCCTGTTTGGAAATGATCTGGATACATTCTGCTGCGGATGCTGCTCTCTGGTCGAACTGACCGGGCAGGAATTCCACTGCGAATGTCACTGCGCCATCTGTGGGCAGCTCTGTCAGCAGGTCATCCAGCTGGGGTTCGGAGAATACTGTGTTTGTGCAGTAGTCGAACAGATCCTTGTCCAGACCTTCTGCGTCATATCTGTTCAGAAGGCGCAGACCTGTCAGACCTTTGATGCCCAGCAGGTTGTTGATTTTGCTTCTCAGACCGTCTGCTTCTGCAGCCAGACCTGCTTTTTTCTCTACATAAATTCTATAAACCATACTTTTATACCTCCGCCGCAAGGGCTTTTTTACCGATATCGTTTCTATAGAATGCGTTGTCAAATTTCACTGTTTTCACAGATTCATAGGATTTTGCGATGGCTTCGGGCAGTGTATCCGCAATTTCTGTTACACCCAGCACACGGCCGCCGTTTGTCAGCAGTTTGCCATCTGCTTCCTTTGCACCTGCGATGAAAATGAGATCATCCTTTTCAGGCAATGTGATTTCGAAGCCTTTTTCGTAGCTTTCCGGATAGCCTGCGGATGCCATGATGACACAGCAAGCAGATTTATCACTGAATTTCACTTCTACCTCTGCCAGTCTTTCTTCCGCTACTGCTTTCATGATTGTCAAGAGGTCACTTTCCAGCAGGGGCAGAACCACCTGTGTTTCAGGGTCACCGAAACGGCAGTTATATTCGATCACCTTAGGGCCATTGGGTGTGATCATCAGGCCGAAGAAGATGCAGCCTTTGAAGGTGCGGCCTTCTGCTTTCATCGCTTCCATGGTGGGAAGGAAGACTTTATCCATACATTCTTTTGCTACTGCTTCTGTATAGTAAGGATTAGGCGCAATGGTCCCCATACCGCCTGTGTTCAGGCCTTTGTCGCCATCTTTTGCTCTCTTATGGTCCATCGCAGAAACCATGGGAACCAGTGTTTTCCCGTCTGTGAAGGACAAAACGGAAACTTCGGGGCCTGTCATGAATTCTTCGATGACGATGTGGTCACCGGAAGCACCGAATACTTTATCTGCCATCATGGAACGAACGGCGTTCTGTGCCTGTTCTTTTGTTTCTGCAATGATAACGCCTTTGCCCAGAGCCAGACCATCGGCCTTAATGACTGTGGGGATAGGTGCTGTTTCCAGATATGCCAGAGCTTTCTCCATATCGTCGAATACTTCATAAGCCGCTGTGGGGATACCGTATTTTTTCATCAGGTCCTTAGAGAAAACCTTGCTGCCTTCCAGAATGGCAGCTTTTTTATCGGGGCCGAAGCAAGGAATGCCGATTTCATTCAGGGCATCTACCATACCCAGTACCAGAGGATCATCTGGGGCTACCACTGCGAAGTCGATAGCATTTTCCTTTGCGAAAGCCACAACGCCTTCGATATCTTTTGCACTGATATCCACGCATGTAGCGTCTTTTGCAATACCGCCGTTGCCGGGCAGTGCGTACAGTGCTGTTACTTCAGGATTTTCTTTGATTTTCTTGATGATAGCGTGCTCTCTGCCGCCACCACCGATCACCATTACTTTCATTTGTAAGTCTCCTCTCGGAAAATTAGTGGTGGAACAGTCTCATGCCTGTGAATGCCATTGTCATGCCGTGTTTGTTGCATGTAGCGATAACATTGTCATCACGGATGGAGCCGCCGGGTTCTGCGATGTAGGAAACACCGCTCTTTGCTGCTCTTTCGATGTTGTCACCGAAGGGGAAGAAGGCATCGGAGCCCAGAGCAACGCCTTTGATGGTTGCCAGATATGCTTTCTTTTCTTCTCTTGTCAGAGGTTCGGGTTTTTCGGAGAACAGTGTCTGCCATGTGCCTTCTGCCAGTACGTCTTCGTAGTCATCGGAAATGTAAATATCGATCGTATTATCTCTGTCAGGACGGCCTACTGTAGGCAGGAAAGGCAGATTCAGAACTTTCTGATGCTGTCTCAGGTGCCAGATATCTGCTTTGTTGCCAGCCAGTCTTGTGCAGTGGATTCTGGACTGCTGACCTGCGCCGACGCCGATCGCCTGACCGTCAACGGCATAGCATACGGAGTTGGACTGTGTATATTTGAGCGTAATGAGCGCGATGATGAGGTCGCGTTTTGCGCTTTCGGGGATATTCTTGTTGTTTGTCACCACGTTTGCAAGGAGAGCTTCGTTGATCTCAAAGTTGTTGTGGCCCTGCTCGAATGTGATGCCAAAGACGTCCTTGGTCTCAAGCGCCTTGAGCACAAACACCTTGCACCGGGACAAAAGCGCGCTGTTCACCTCAAAGGAGGGATTCTCCGTCGTTGCGCCGATGAGGATGATGCTGCCCTTCTCCACAAAGGGCAGGAAGGCGTCCTGCTGGGCCTTGTTGAAGCGGTGGATCTCGTCCACAAAGACGATCGTGCGCTCGCCGAAGCGGCGGTTGTCCTCCGCCTGCTGCATGACTGTGCGGATTTCCTTGATGCCGCTGGTCACCGCAGAAAAGTCAATAAACGCAGACTTCGTGCGGTTGGCGATAATGCGCGCCAGGGTGGTCTTGCCCACGCCGGGCGGCCCCCAGAAGATCATCGAGGACACCATGTCCCCCTCGATCAGCCGGCGCAGCACCTTTCCCGGGCCGATGAGGTGCGTCTGCCCGGCAAATTCCTCCAGGCTCTGCGGGCGCAGACGGGAGGCCAGGGGCTGGGAGGCATGATCATCAGTGAAGAAGGTCGTTTGTTCCATGGTATATTCCTCCTCGGGGGGACAGCCTCATTCTGCCGCAAAACTCATGTCGCTTAAGCGGCGGATGACCCGCTTGCCCCTGGCCGTCCCCGGGTCGGGCCTATCCTCCGCCACATGCATGAAGCTCACGCCGCCAGCCATGCCGAACAGATCGAGGCGGTTCATGTCCTCCACCGGCAGCCCCAGCCACATCACGTTGAAGATGCTCAGCAGATCGCCGTGGCTGACCAGGATGATGTTTTCGTCCTCGCCGGCCATGATTTCATCGAAGAAGGGAGCCAGGCGGTTCCAGGCGTCGCGTCTGCTCTCTGCAGTAGAAAACAACCTGTCATCCACGGTGCGCTCCTGCATTTCGAGGTTCTCCCGCAGCCACTGCACGGACTTCCCCACCGCAGGGCCAAGGTTGCGTTCCCGCAGCTCCGGCCGCAGGATGGGCGCAATCCCCAGCCGCTTTGCCAGGGGCGCGGCGGTCTCCTGCGCCCGCAGCAGGTCAGAGGAATACAGCGTCCACTGCTTGCCCTGCAGGTGCGGCAGGAGGCGCACGGCGATGCGCTCCGCCTGCGCACGGCCCAGCTCCGTCAGATGCCAGTCCGTCCAGGAGCCCACCATACCGTTGGTGTGGTGCACTGACTGGGTGTGCTGGATGGTGATGATCTGCTTCATGGCTTTCCTCCTGAATCGGATACAGCCCGAAGGAACGACCCTCCGGGCTGTTGAGGTTTTACTTGCGGGCGCGGCGGTTGAATTTCTGTTTCATCCGCTGCTGAGTGATGGTGGGTTTGGCCTTTTCCACTGCGGGCGCGGCAGGCTCAGCAGGGGCTTGCGGCATGCCGTCCGCGTTCAGCGGGCGGCCCTCCTTGTCGATG
>CALFPN010000111.1 GCA_937919015.1 uncultured Clostridia bacterium | reverse complement strand
GCATCAAGTTTGTGCCCGAGCGGTTCGACAAGCAGTACTACCACTGGATGGAGAACACCCGTGACTGGTGCATCAGCCGTCAGCTGTGGTGGGGTCACAGAATTCCTGCTTATTACTGCGCAGACTGTGGCCATATTACAGTAGCAAAAGCACATCCCGGCAAATGTGAAAAATGCGGTTCCGAAAATATCAGACAGGATGAGGATACACTGGATACATGGTTTTCCTCTGCACTGTGGCCTTTCTCCACATTGGGCTGGCCTGAAAACACAGAAGAACTGAAACACTTCTATCCCACAAGCGTACTGATTACCGGTTACGATATCATTTTCTTCTGGGTAATTAGAATGGTATTCTCTGGTATGGAACAGATGGGCGAAAGACCCTTTGATGATGTTCTGATCCATGGTCTGATCCGTGACGATCAGGGCAGAAAGTTCTCCAAATCTCTGGGCAACGGTATCGATCCTCTGGAAGTAATTAAAAACTACGGTGCTGACCCTCTGCGCCTGATGCTGATTACAGGTAACGCACCCGGTAACGATATGCGTTTCTACTGGGAAAGACTGGATAACTGCAGAAACTTCTGCAATAAGCTGTGGAATGCTTCCCGTTTCGTGATGATGAACATGGAAGAAGAAGAACCTAAATTCCTGATGCTGACATCCGCAGATAAATGGATCCTGTCCAAAGTGAACACACTGGCGAAAGAAGTTCAGGAAAACCTGTCCAAATACGATTTGGGTCTGGCTGCGCAGAAAGTCTATGACTTCATCTGGGATGAATACTGCGACTGGTACATCGAAATGGTGAAACCTCGTCTGTACAACAAAGAAGACAGTACAAGAGCAGCAGCTCTGTGGACACTGAAACAGGTTCTGATCAATGCGCTGAAACTGATGCATCCTTTCATGCCTTTCATCACAGAAGAACTGTTCACAGCAATTCAGGATAAAGAAGAAAGCATCATGATTTCTCAGTGGCCTACTTACAGAGAAGAATGGAACTACAAAGAAAATGAAGCAGAAATTGATGCGATCAAGGAAGCAGTTCGTAACATCCGTAACATCCGTGCGGAAATGAACGTTGTACCTTCCAAGAAAGTACACGTTTACGTTGTTTCCGAAAGCGAAGAAGTACGCCACATCTTTGAACATTCCAAAGTATTCTTCAAAACACTGGGTCATGCAAGTGAAGTAACTGTACAGACAGACAAAGCGGGCATCGGCGAAGATGCAGTATCTGTAGTGATCAAAGATGCTACCATTTACATGCCTCTGGCTGAACTGGTTGATTTTGCAAAAGAAATCGAACGTCTGGAAAAAGAAAAGGCAAAACTGGAAAAAGAAGTAGACCGCGTTGTGAAGAAGCTGGCGAATCAGGGCTTCGTTGCAAAAGCACCCGCTCATGTAATCGAAGAAGAAAAAGCAAAAGAAGAAAAATATAAAGCAATGCTGGCACAGGTAGAAGAAAGACTGGCTCAGCTGAAAAAATAAGCAATAAAAGTGGAAAGCCAAGCTGGAAACAGCTTGGCTTTTTGTGTATTTATCTTTTTTTGTAAATGACCAGTTCTGGATCAGTGCCGTTTGCGCCGAAAGTGGAAATTAGGATACAGTCCATATTTGCGGCGATGCCGAAACAACGGTTGCCGCCGAATTCACATTCCAGCTGATTTCCTAAATAGGTTGCTTCATCATCTAAAAATTTCACACATTTTCCATTAGGTAGTCTGTATTCAAGATTGATGTATCCGCCAACAAGGGCATTGAGCTTTTCAACCTTGGGCATGCCTTCTATATGCAAAGCGTTAATCTCATCCATAAGCTGCTGTTTGAATTCCTCGAATTTTTCTGCGCCGTCCAGATTTTTATATTGCTTCCAATAATTCAGTTTTGGAAGCAGTTCTTTCATATATGTTCGGGCCTGCTCTGCAGGAAATGCTTCGCTGGCCATGTGTGCTACGCAGACATCGATCAGTTCATCCATGTTATGATACATATATTCCCCGTCGGCATAACACCATTTGCAGTATTCTTCATTGAAAAGGCCGTCGATTTCTTTGCTGATATTGGAATCATCCAAGGGCATGCCGCAGCACTGGCAGATCAACTGCCGGGGAGAACCCAAAAGAGTATTGATGGAGACATCAAATAGTTTAGATAAGAGTTTCAGCGTTTCTGTATTTGGAATGGTATCACCGTTTTCCCAACGGGATACGGCCTGTCTCGTTACATGCACTTTTTCGGCAAGAGCATCCTGAGACAATCCGGCTTTTGTCCTGAGTTCAAGAATAATGTCTTTTGTTTCCATAAATCATCACCTCATAAAAAGTATAGCACGATAGAAGGCGTAAGAAAAGCAACGGACGGTTGCGGTAAAACAAAATAAAAATCCAAGGCGGATTGCCTTGGATTTTTGGTTTATCGGTTAGGAATGATTTCGATCCAGTAGTTATCGGGGTCGTTGATGAAATAGATGCCGAAATCGGGGTTTTCGAAGCAGATGCAGCCCATTTCTTTGTGTTTTGCATAAGCAGCATCATAATCTTCTGTCACGAATGCCAGATGGAATTCGTTTTCGCCCAGATTGTAGGGGTCTTTTCTATCACGGAGCCATGTCAGTTCCAGTGTGAAGTCGGATTTGCCGTCACCCAGATAAACCAGTTTCCAGCTGCCGTCTTCGGCTTCTTTGCGGCGTACTTCTTTCAGACCCAGCGCATCTTCATAGAATTTCATGCTTTTTTCCAGATCCAGAATGTTGTAGTTGAAATGATTGAATTTGAACATATTTGCTCCTCCTTTGCCAGCCTTAATGGTGGTGATGGTGGTCATGGTTGTGGCCACAGCCACAGTCATGACCATGGTGATGATGGTGTTCATGATCGTGACAGCCGCAGTCGCAGTCATGATCGTGGTGGTGATGGTGGTCAGCATGACCCTCTGTGATGGATGTCCAGCCATGTTCGTTGAATACCATACCGATTTTATCTACGATGAGAACTTTCTGTTCTTCGGAAGTTGCTTTGTCGATAGCCTCCATCAGCATATCCATCACATCATGGACGGAATAGATGGGAGGCAGGGCACCTGTCAGATTCTGCATGGCCAGTTTTCTGGTCTGGGCGGGCAGAGTATCGAAATGGTTTCTTGTTTTTGTGATGAAATCCTGAAACAGTGCTTTCTTTTCTGCTTCTGTTGCGGGGGGCAGATCTTCGGGGATATTGAAGTGGAACAGTTCGTCATTCAGATCACCGAAGAAACATTCGCGGATGAATTCTTCTGTCATCAGCACTTTTTTGGTATCATCGGAGAAGCCTGCGAAGGAACCTGCTTTCTGCAGCAGGTCATATTCTTCTCTGCCGATGGCGTTGGCTTTATCAATGATAGGTTCTACGGCTGCTTCCAGCTGTTCTGTCAGTGTATCCAGATATGCTTCTTTTTCGGCAGCATCCAGTTCGCCTTCGATGAATTCACATACAGTGTGGTACAGATCAGAATAGGATGCACTGCCTTCTGTCAGGTCTTTGAAGGAGTAGGACAGATACAGCACCAGAATCAGGGAATTGATATCATGCAGGATGCAGGAGAAATATTCTTCGATCTGTTCCAGCACTTCGTACATTTCCTTCAGTTCTTCGTAGAATTCGGACAGTTCTTCGTCATTCATCTTGTGGGGCAGAACCATGCGCTTCTGGCCGATCCATTCTGCCACTTCGGGGAAGTATTTGCCGTAAACAGGGTTTTCCTGGGGGCTGCAGAAGCCTTCAAAGGCCTTCAGGGATGCCGCGATAAATTCCTTGCTTTCCCCGGCAAAAGCAGCGGACAGGGACGCCTGTACGTTGTCATAGTATTTATCTCTTGTCATATACAGGGGCATGCATTTCAGAAGCTGACCCATGTAGTTTTTCTGATCTAAGAGGTTCTCTGCGCTTTCCATAAAAGCATGGCAGTCTGCAAAGAAGAGAGACCATTCCACCTGTTTCTGGGAAATGCCGTCTTCTTTATATTTGCGCAGGGCAACCTGGTCGCTGACCAGAGTGGAGATGACATTCCACTGGGAGAAATAGCTGTAAATGGTTTCATACATATCCAGCAGGCGTTTTTTCAAGCCCATACATTCATTCAGGGCATCCATGCGACCGTCTGCATCGCCGTCCAGAATTTCTTCCAGATCCAGCAGGATCTTTGTGATCTGGCCTTTCAGTTCCTTTACGTCTGCGGGAACTTCATAGGGCAGGGCCATGTCGCCTTTCTGTACATCTTCCATGGTGCTCATGAGCATCAGGAGGAGAGAACCGACCGCCTGCTGATAGATATAATCTGCAGAGAGATTTTTTATTTTTTCTTCTAATGTGAGATTGGACACAAGAAGGACTCCTTTCTGAAATCAAATTTTTTCGTAACCTTTATTATAAAATAAAATGGATAAAAGTACAAGGAAATGCTTAGAAAATGCCGTTTTCATCGAAGCTGATATTCTGTTTCTCTTTGTACTTGGTGTATTTTCTGTTTGTTTGCGTGACAAGCAGGCGGGAATAGATATTTTCGTACTGCAGATAAATACCGTATGCATGGGTATTATCGTCCAGATGAACAGTACCTTTTACCAGTTCTGTCAGGAGATTTTCCTAATCATACCAAATCGGAAGATGTTTTTCAACGGAGGTTATGATAAAATGGTGCAGAGGTGAAAAAAGATGCAATACGGAAATATGATCGAAGCCAGATTCCTGCGGAGGGTCAACCGTTTCACGGCTTTTGTGGAGTTGAACGGGCAGGAAGAAATGGTGCACGTAAAAAATACAGGCAGATGCAAGGAATTACTTCTGGAAGGAGCGAGGGTTTTTCTGGAGGAGGCGGACAAAGAGGGAAGAAAGACGAAATATTCCCTGATCGCCGTTTACAAAGGGGATGTGCTGGTAAACATGGATTCTCAGGCACCGAACCAGATGGCGGCAGAGGCTCTGGCGGAAAGGAAAATCATGGAAATCGGTGCAGTGGATTTTCTGAAACGGGAAGTGAAATATGAAAATTCCCGTTTTGATCTTTTTTATCAGAAAGGCGAGAAGAAAGGTTTTATTGAGGTAAAAGGGGTTACTTTAGAAGAAAACGGAATTGCAAAATTTCCCGATGCACCCACGGAGCGAGGGGCAAAGCACCTGCGGGAATTGATCAAAGCGAAGGAAGAAGGATATGAACCTAGGGTTTTCAATAAGTACGATTTTCAAACTCGACGCCTCCTGAAAATTAAGCATATAATTATAATTGTTATGGAGGTTGGTTTATATGCTAACAAATAATGAGATAGAACGTGAACTTCAAAATAATAACTTATGGTTTCATAGAAACAATTATTTTGATGCAAGAATTGATGAGGATGCTCTTGTAGGTGATAAGATTCACAACCAGGCAGCACTGAAATATGAGAATTCTGTTGG
>CALFPN010000110.1 GCA_937919015.1 uncultured Clostridia bacterium | reverse complement strand
AGACCTCGAAGTACTTCTGCTGACGGGGAGACCAGGCCTCGATGTCGCAGGACTTGACCTTCAGGTCGGCCAGGTCGCCGGAGCAGCACTCCAGCTGACGCACGGGAATCTCCAGAGAGCGGAACAGCTCCACGCTGTAACGCCACATCTTCTCATACCAGTCCATGGAGTCCTCGGGTTTGCAGACGACAACCATCTCCTGCTTTTCAAACTGGTGGATGCGGTAAACGCCTCTTTCTTCGATACCGTGTGCGCCTTTTTCCTTACGGAAGCAAGGGCTGTAGGATGTCAGGCACTGAGGCAGATCTTCTGCTTTGTTCTGTGTATCAATAAATTTACCGATCATGGAATGTTCGGATGTACCGATCAGATACAGGTCTTCGCCTTCGATTTTATACATCATGTTTTCCATTTCAGTAAAGCTCATTACGCCTGTTACTACGTTGGAACGGATCATGAAAGGAGGGATGCAGTATTTGAAGCCTCTGCCGATCATGAAGTCTCTCGCATATGCCAGAACTGCGGAGTGCAGACGAGCGATATCGCCCATCAGGTAGTAGAAACCGTTACCGGCAACTTTTCTTGCGGAATCCAGATCGATACCGTCGAAGGATTCCATGATATCTGTGTGGTAAGGGATTTCAAAATCAGGAACAACGGGTTCACCAAATTTTTCAACTTCCACGTTTTCGCTGTCATCTTTACCGATGGGAACGGAAGGATCGATGATGTTGGGAATTGTCATCATGATTACTTTGATGCGTTCTTCCACTTCTTTTTCTCTTACTGTCAGTTCTTCTGTTCTGGCAGCGTCAGCAGCGATTTCAGCTTTTACTTTTTCTGCTTCTTCTTTTTCGCCCTTTGCCATCAGGCCGCCGATCATTTTAGACAGTTTATTTCTCTGGGCACGCAGAGCTTCTACTTCCTGTTTGATAGCTCTGTTTTCTTTATCCAGTTCCAGAACTTCATCTACCAGAGGCAGTTTCTGATCCTGGAATTTTTTACGAATGTTTTCTTTTACCACTTCAGGGTTTTCTCTTACAAATTTGATGTCTAACATTTTTTGACCTCCTTAAAAAAATAAAAGCCCTCGTCCACTGATAAACAGGGACGAGAGCATATTTCCCGCGTTGCCACCCAGATTGCCTGCAAAATCATGCAGACCTCTTGAACAGCTGTAAAGGGCTTACCCTTCCGACTTTCATCGGCAGCTTGGAAAGTGGAACATTTTCTTTTCTCCATCGGTTCGCACCAACCACCGATTCTCTGGAGGAGACCTTAAAAACTTAGCTTTCCTTCAGGCTTTCACCAACGCTAGTTTGACTTGATTGCTATATTATAACACATCCGTTTAAAAATTCAACCCCCATTTTTCCCAAATATGGGACAGTTTTGCCCCACGCATCATTCGATTTTTTTCATATATTTTCTGTTTTTCTAATGTTTTTTTAATTTTAAGCAATTTAACCTATGACAATCCATGTGGTATACTGATTGTGTACAAGAAACCCCTTTTCCTTGTACCACAATATGCCCCGGGGTGGCGCGCGCACCCCATTGGAACAACGTCTCCCCTGGCGTTGTTCCATCCCCTAAAAAGTAAGGATACCGATAATCGGTATCCTTTTTTATTCAGCTTTGACAGCAACTGTATGGTTTGCATAAGTACTCCATGTTGGTTCATAATCATCTGTTGCCTGATTACCCCACATATCCCAACCATCTCTATTTCCTCTCGCAAACAATTCAAGAAAAGGTCCAGAAGAACAACTTTCGATCAAAGAAATAAATTCATCAGGCTTTCTTGAGTGCTCTCTTTTCATAGATCTAATCAAATTTACTTGAGATCTTCCAGCATCTAATGTACGATTCTTATCACCTTTTATGCCAAATAACAAAATCTCCGTTACGTTTCTAAAATAAAAACCAACGCCTCTGCCATCTGGCATACCATCTTTTCTTACTTTTTCCCAAATAATATTTGTTTTATATTGAAATCCCCACGCTTTCATAACTTCCAAGCCCTCTGGAAGTAAAGCATTAGGAACCCACAAATATAAATGACTTTTTTCATCTGCTATTTCATCGACAGGTAATTGTTTTATCTCATTTAATTTCATTGTACCATATCTTGTAAGCCTTTTATGTTCCGGTGCAACCTTGCCTGTTCTATTTTGAAACTGCCAAGGAGGATCTGCATATATTGTTTTATATTTCTTTCCTTTTGTAAAATTTCTGAAATCATTTATTGTTAATTCCAGTTCTTTATTTGTCATAAGTTAATACCTCTCTACACAAGATTTTTTGATACCAATAGCCAGAATTGGGCATCCACCATTTCTACGAGATTTTAAACGATACTCTAATTTTCCCATCCAAGTTGTACTTGCTCCATATTTTTTAATAAGAGGTTTACCATCTTCGCCTTTAACTTCTTTAAAAATATCATTTAATTCTTCCGCTCTTGTTACAATAATACCTACTTCAATCAATCCACAATCAAAATAAGTTCTCATTGCCAATAAATCTCTATCAAATGTCTGATCCTTACTATTCCATTCTAAATCAAACGCTACTTTTCCTTTAATAAAATCTATGTTATGACCATCAATATATCCTTCGATACTCTTTTCTTCAAATGGTTCTTTTTCGAAGCGACCTCTTTGATTTGTTTTTCTCGGATATAGCTTCACTAACAAATCTCCCGTAATTCTAATTTCTCTCCAGCCCAATGGATATAAAACATCATCAAATTTCCTAGGAATTGCTGTTTCATTGCCACCTGCTGCTTTTATATCATCAATAGAAATAGATAGTTTTTCTAAACAACCCTGTATTTCTTTCCATTCTTCAGGAAACGCTTCATTCAATATTTCTAAAGCATGTCCATAATTTTGAAATTCAAATTTACCTAACAAATTTTCTTGAATATACTTTTTTTCTTCCATATCTATCACACCTTATGGCTATCTTCACTTGATAAACGATTTAATTATATTATAACTTCTTTAAGCTTACAATCAAAGTATAAATTTTTCCAGCACTTCCGCCACGCCATGTTCTTCCGCTGTTTTTTCAGTGACATACCCTGCGGCGGCTTTCACATGTTCCTCACCATTTTTCATAGCAACGCCCAGTCCCGCCTTTAGAATCATCGGCAGATCATTATCACTATCGCCAATGGCAATGGTTTCTTCCAAAGCCACACCGGCTTTTTGGGCTGTTTCCTCCAAAGCAGACCCCTTATCTACCCCATGGATAACCAGCTCCAGATAGGTAGGGCTGGAATAGAAGAGATTGACTTCTTCTCCCAGCAGGTCTTTGGCAAATTTTTTGATCTGTTCCAGCTTTTCTCTGGGGCCGCTGAAGAGGCATTTCGTCAGCTCGCCTTCATATTCCGTAGGCTCCGCCACCACGCGGGGCGTTGTTTTCATCACCTGACAATATCTTGCCACTTCTTCGGACAGTTTTTCGCAGAGGAAATTTCGGTCATCGTAATAGAACATTGCCACAGAGCCCAGAGAACGGGCAAAATCCACAACAGGTTTCACAAGGGTCGGAGAAAAGCTTTTTTTGATGACCAGAGACATATCCCGCAGGTCATAAACCGCCGCACCGTTCTGGCAGATCACATATCCTTTTTTGCCGATCATTCCCATCTGCTTCAGGTAAGGCTCTACACCAAACACACCGCGGCCGGTGCAGATAACAAAGTCCACACCCTTATCCACAGTCTGCTGAATTGCCGTGAAGTTTTCCACAGAAAGGTGCACACCTTTCCATAATAACGTACCATCCATGTCGGAAAATACCATTTTATAGCCCATTTCGGCCTCCTTTGTTTACATAAATTTTTCCACATATTCTGTGGATAACCCTGTTGATATTGTGGAGAACTCTTTTATTTTAAGGCATTACTCCACAAGTTATCCACAAAATGTGGATAACTTCTCCACTTTTCCACAGTTTTTCTGATGAAAAAAGGGGCTATTTGGCAGTCATATGAAAAACTGCGGTCTGCCCCTTTTGTTGTTTATTCTTCTTCGTTTTCTTCTTCTTCCGGAT
The DNA here is from genome assembly GCA_937919015.1 of uncultured Clostridia bacterium. Taxonomy (GTDB): domain Bacteria; phylum Bacillota; class Clostridia; order Lachnospirales; family Anaerotignaceae; genus Anaerotignum_A. The sequence continues at coordinate 18,088 of CALFPN010000110.1, read as the reverse complement.
GTTCCATGAAAACAGGTTCCATGAAAATCGGCTCTTCCTCACAGATTTCTTCTTCGAGGGTGCGTTCTGTGTTTTCCACAGCTTCTTCCACATTTTCCGCAGCTTTTCTGGCTTCTTCTCTCTGCTGCAGAATCAATTCTGCCGCGGCGATCTTTCCGGCCAAGGTTTCCTCCTGCAGGATCAGTTCTTTTTCCGCCTGGGTTACATCACCGATAGAGGTTCTGGGTGGCGTTCTCTTTTCTTCCACTTCCACCATTTCCACCTGATCCAGTGTGATCTGGTCATCCATGGGGCTGGCTGTATCTTTATCTTTGCGTTTGAAGGTAGGCTTAAAGCGAACCTTAACCACCTTTTCATGCTCCGGTTCATAGGCCTGATTTTTCGCCATTTCCACTGCCTTGATCTCTTCTTCGGAAAGCATATAGGTGCTGACCCCCATTTCAATGGGCTTCGCATAGGTAAAGGAACCGGTACGGCTATGGATACCGTTCAGCACCACGCCGTTATCATACCCATCCAGAAGGGCCAGGGCAAAACAGAGGTTACCGCCCATTTCATCAAAGGGATTATAACGGATCAGACCCACCTTCTGGATCTTCGTTTTATCCGTCTTATCCATATCCGTTACCATATCCAGCAGCTTGGAATATTTTTCTTCGATGCGCTTGGAGGTTTCAAAATATTCCTCGATCTTCATTTCCAAATTATGGGAAGGTCTTCTGTTGGCCCCCATAAAATAATCATATTTCTTTTTCTGCCCGCTGAACTTTACGAACAGCATAATGCAGAGGATGAAAAGCACTACCACCGCCACTGCAAGGCCAATCAACAGGTAGGCTACATTATTTTCAATCCATGTCATTCTATATCAATCCTTATCTTTTCAGGAGCGTCAGCAGGCGTTCCAGATCTTCTTCAGAATAATACTCAATTTCAATTTTCCCTTTATTTCTTTTTCCCAGAGGTTTCAGCTTGACCTTTGTGGAAAAGAGAGATTTCAAATCATCTTCGATGGCGCGATATTCTCTTTCGTCAGCCTTAGACAATCCCTCTTCTTTTTCAGCGGGCTTTTCCGCCTTTTCCAGATGGGCTTTTACCAAAGCTTCTACAGCGCGGACGCTCAGGCCTTCTTCAATGACATATTCCGCCAGTTCAAACTGCTCGTCCCCATTGGTCACAGGCAGCAATGTGCGGGCATGTCCACCCGTCAGTTTGTTTTCCACCACAAAATTGCGGACTCTGGGGTCTAACTGCAACAAACGCAGGCTGTTCGTGATGGCAGAACGGCTTTTCCCCACCTTTTCTGCAATCTTTTCCTGACTCAGGCCAAATTCCTCCTGCAGTCGCTGATAGCTTTCTGCTTCTTCCATGGGATTCAAATCTTCTCTCTGCAGGTTTTCCACCAACGCAGCTTCAAAGGCTTCCCCCTCTTCCCATTTCTTGATGACCACGGGCACTTTCGCCAAGCCGGCGATTTTTGCCGCTCTCCAGCGGCGTTCCCCTGCAATGATCTCATAATACTCCCCGTTTTCCTTTACAACGATGGGCTGGATCATGCCATACGTTTTCAGGGAAGCAGCCAGCTCTTCCAGAGCAGCTTCATCAAAATATTTTCTGGGCTGTTTTCTGTTGGGCTCAATCAGATCCAGCTCCAATTCCAGCACAGCCTCTTCCGTTTTCTTTTTTTCGGGCTTGGAAGCTTTCATGTCTTCCATTTCTGTGTTGATGAGGGCGTTAATACCAAGACCTTTGGCACCCAGGCCTTTTTTCTTCACTGCCATATCAGTTCCACTCCTTTTCCATGACTTCTTCCGCCAACAGCTGATAAGCCTCTGCCCCTTTGGATTTGGGGTCGTAAAGGTGGATGGGCAGACCGTGGCTGGGAGATTCCCCAAGGCGTACGTTTCTGGGAATGATGGTGCGATATACATTCTGACCCAGAGAGCGTTTCACTTCTTCCACCACCTGCAGAGAAAGATTCGTTCTGGCATCAAACATGGTAAACACAATACCTTCGATTTCCAGACCGGGATTCAGCCGTTTTTTTACCAGATTGACCGTATGCAACAACTGTTCCAGCCCTTCCAACGCAAAATATTCACACTGGATGGGAACCAAAACTGTATCTGCAGCCACAAGGGCATTCACGGTAATCATATTTAAAGAAGGAGGACAGTCAATGACGATGAAATCATAGGCATTTTTCACTTCTTCCAGAGCTTCCCGGAGAATGTATTCTCTGCGATCATTGCCGATCAGTTCGATTTCCGCCCCTGTCAGATTGATGTTGGCAGGAATCACTTCCAGTCCTTCCACACAGGTAGGCTGTTTCACATCATTGATGGTTTTTTCACCCAAAAATACATCATAAATGGTTGCCGACATACTGTTTTTGTCCAGTCCCAAACCGCTTGTGGTATTTCCCTGCTGGTCTGCATCCACGGCAAGCACTTTCTTTCCTTCTGCTGCAAGGCAGGCGGAAAGATTGATGGCTGTGGTGGTTTTGCCTACGCCACCTTTTTGGTTTGTCACCGCAATGATTCTTACTTTGCTCATTATGTTACCGCCTTTCCTTACTGGGTTTCTTCTTTATATATAATATAATATGGTAAACAAAAATGCAACGTTTCACGTGAAACGTTTTCTTAAATTTTTCTTATTTCTCGAGTGCATAAAAAAATTCGTAGAACTTTCCTACTCATATTTCCCTGAAAGGTTCAAAAATGCAATGCGCTATGAAGTGCACCACAAACTAAAATAAAAAGAGTCATTTCAACTTACAAATAATTGAAATAACTCTTTTATATTCTCTATTTTTCTTTGGTTTATCAAATGTTTCACGTGAAACATTACAATTTTGTGGGCAACCCTACATTCTTAAACAAAGCCAGCAAAGGATTTTCTGTTTTTTCAGAAACATGATCGAATTTTCCAAACACGGGAATCGCTCTGGGAATGACCCGCATTTCAAAGGGCATATCAGGGCCCATCTCCCCATCCACTGTGGTTTCCTTAATATTAAAGGTTTCATCCAGACATTCCACTTTAAAATAGCTATCCTTCAGATACAAAATGTTTTTGTCATGGATATGTTCCCCTGTCAGCAATTTTACCACCGTAGGCGTCATTTCATACAGAGGCTTCCCTTTTACAGCAAGAAACTCAAATTCACCGTCCGTTACCGCTGCGCCGGGGGAAAGATTCGTAAACCCGCCTGTACCGGCAGAATTAAGGATCATATAAAGATACAGATCTTCTTCGATCACCTCTTTGCTGGTCGTAATGCGGTAAGGAATCTTTCTGAACTGAGGCAGCTGCTCTACCCCTTTCAAATAATAGGAAAGGCTGCCAAGAGCATTTTTCAGGTCTTTATCCACAGTCTGGGAAACATTTGTAAAATAACCACCGGCCACAACGTTAATAAAGAAGATATCATCATTAACCAGCCCCAGATCGATGGGAACGGGTTCTGTGGAAACAATGGTATGGCAGACGTCCTCCACATTGCCGCTCTTGAAACCCAGATAGGTGGCAAAGTCATTGGCCGTACCGGAAGGAATGATGCCCAAAGGAATATGCAGCCCTCTGCGCATCAGGGCATTGACAACGATATTGACCGTGCCATCACCGCCGGATGCCACGACCACATCATAGTTGGGGTCCATGGTAGCGATATGCTCATCGATATCCCCGGGATGCAGGGTGCGGAAAGGATGTACCTCATAGCCCCCTTCCTGAAAAATGCCGATACATACATCCAAGTCGAATTTAAAGCTTTTATTGCCTGAAAAAGGATTGTAGATCAATTTTAACTTTTTCATACAAACATGCCTTCTTTCATTTAAGTAATTCTAAGTAGCAAAAGCTGACTATTCGTAGGACTTCGTCCTACTCATGTCGTTAGGTTTTCTGATATCAACGCAGAAAATCTTGCAAGCAATTTTTCTGCGTCGCTATTGAAAACGCTTTTGCGTCACATTTGCTCAGGAGCATCGATCCCCAGCAGAGCCAGACCTTCTTTCAGTACTGTTTTCACTGCGAATACAACCGCCAGACGGGCCTGTCTTACTTCTGCTTCACTGTTCAGAATGGGATTATCATGGTAGAACTTATTAAACGCCTGAGAGATGGCAACCAGATGTCTTGTTACAATGGAGGGTTCCAGTTTTGCCGCCGCATCCTTGATCTTATCGGGGAATGCTTCCAGCAGCTTGCAGACATCCAGAGATGCTTCATCTGCCAGCGCAGCATAATCAATATTTTCGAAATTCAGTTCACCGGCTCTGCGCAGGATGGAGCATGCACGGGCATGTGTATACTGTACATAAGGGCCTGTTTCGCCGTCGAAGTTCAACATTCTTTCCCAGCTGAATACAACGTCCTTGATTCTGGAGTTATACAGGTCATTAAAGATAACCGCACCGATACCAACCTGTTTTGCAATTTCTTCTTTGTTTTCCAGATCGGGGTTCTTTTCTTCAATGATTCTCTTTGTTTCTGCGCAAGCCTGATTCAGCAGGTCTTCCATGAGAACAACATGGCCTCTTCTTGTGGAAAGCTTACCGCTGTCCAGAGAAACCAGACCAAAGGGAACGTGTACCAGATCTTTATACCAGTCATAGCCCATTTTGTGGATAACTTCAAACCACTGGGCAAAGTGCAGGTTCTGATCCAGAGCTGTCAGGTATACGCATTTATCGAAATTATATGTTTTCTTACGGTACAGTGCTGCAGTAATATCTCTTGTAGCATACAATGTGCCGCCATCCTTACGGATAATCAGGCAAGGAGGCATATTTTTATCCTCCAGATCCACGATCATCGCACCTTCAGATTCTTTCAGCAGCTCTTTTGCCTTCAGTTCTTCCACAACGGCATCCATTTTGTCATTGTAGAAGGATTCACCTGTATAAGCGTCGAATTTTACGCCCAGCATTTCATATACACGTTCAAATTCCTTGATGGAAACATCATAGAACCATTTCCACAGAGCCAGGGCTTCTTCATCACCGTTCTGCATTTTTACGAACCACAGACGGGCTTCATCATCCATATTCCGTTCGGGATGGGCTTCTGCTTCATCGTGGAACTTTACATAAATACGCATCAGTTCCTGAATACCGTCTTTTTCCACGGCTTCTTTGCTGCCCCAATTTTTGTAAGCCACGATCAGCTTACCAAACTGTGTGCCCCAGTCCCCCAGATGGTTGACGCCTTCACAATGATAACCCAGATGTTCATGGATCTTATAGATGGCATTACCGATCACTGTGGAACGCAGGTGACCAACATGGAAAGGCTTTGCAATATTGGGGGAGGAATAGTCGATGACAACAGTTTTGCCTGCGCCCATGTCGCTTTTGCCGTAGTTTTCTTTCTGTTCCAGCACTGCGGAAAGCACCTGTTCTGCGTAAACGCCTTTATTCACGAAGAAGTTGATATAAGCACCAACCACTTCCATTTTTGCGATGAAATCGGGTTTTTCGATTTTTTCGATCAGTTCGTTAGCGATCATCGGGGGAGCCTTGCGGAACACCTTTGCCAGACGAAAACAAGGGTAAGCAAAGTCACCCATTTCTTTTTTTGCGGGAATTTCCACTGCTGCCGCCGCATCTTCCACAGAGATTTCTGCTGCTGCCGCCAGCAGTTTTGCAATTTCTATTTTAAAATCCATATTTTTACCTCCAAAAAGTACCAACTGAAAATTGGACATACTCTACTTAATATAGCATAAAAACCGCAGAAAATCAAGAAATTGCGCGGTTGATTGCAAGGCTCGAAATTAGAGTTCTCGAAAATTAAAACCGTACAATCGGTTTGTCTAACTGCTGTTTTGGCCCGTACGAGCCCAATTTAAGAATCTACGAGGATTAGGGGGCATTCAAAAACTCCATGCACTAATTAAAAAAGGCTCGAAATTCGAGCCTTTTCCTATTAACCATATTTTACTGTCAAATTCACATAAGAAATATGTTCCCGCATGGCCGTATATGCCGTCTGGAAATCCCCATTTTTGATAGATTCAATAATCTTTCCGTGCAATTCAATGGTCACATCAATAACTCTTGGATTCTGCACCAGAGATTCCCTCATAGCCAACCGAATCCCATTTTCAAAACTATCCTTGGACGCCATCATGGTGCTGATCAAAAGCTTATTATGGGTAGCATTTGCCACCTTCATATGAAACATGGCATCGTAATCTACAAACTGATTCACATCATGACGATGTTCTTTCATTTTTTCATAGTAATATTCCAGCTGGGCAATATCCTCCGCCGTGGCCCGCTTCGCCGCATAGCTGGCGGTTTCCCCTTCCAGCATATAACGGAATTCCAAAAGGTCATTTAGGTCTGAATTTTCCACAGTAATGCTGAATGGTGCAATATTCACAATATTGTCAATCTCATTGATATATGTACCTGCCTTGGAACGGCGGATAAAACCAAACACCGCCAAAGCAGTATATGCTTCACGCAACGTACTTCTGCCTACCCCCAACAGGTCACTGACCACATTTTCATTGGGCAGCATATAGCCTGTGGGCAGTCTGCCATCAATAATCAGCTCCTTGAATCTCTGGAACAAATTTTGGGAAATATTGCTTTTTCCCAGTTCTTTTTTTAAATAAGCGGCATGCTCCGCCAGATAATCCCGTTCTTCCATAAGGATTCCTCCTTTTTTTCTTTTGTAAAATGTATTTTTCCTAAAACAATACCTATCATATCACGTCTCCTCTTGCATGACAAGAGAAAATTTTGTTAAGACTTTGGAAAAATGTATTCCTCCTGCATTTCCCAAAGGGGTACTTCCCTGCCCAACAGGAAGGAAGCCGTTTCCTGATGAATTTCTTCCAGTCGCTTCTGGTCTTTTTGACGGATCTGGGCATTCTTTTCCGCCTGAGAAAGGCTCAGTCTTTCATATACGCTGCGCACCACAAACTCATTCTCATCGGAAGCATTTCGAAATTGTGTCCAAATTGGCACGAAAGAAACCTCCGCCACATTGGGTGCTGCGTCCCCCACCTGCTCCACCGTCAAATGCAGGATGATGGACGCATTTCTGGGGGGCGTTGTCTGAGAAGAAATAAAATTCCCTAAGGAATAAATGATGAACCCATCATGGACGCCATTGCCATGGTCTACCTTGCGGTATTCCATTTTCTGCAGTACATGGGGATGGCTGGCAAGGACGATATCCGCCCCCGCTTCAAACATCATATCCGCCCAATCCACAAAAATATCTCTGGGATAGCTTTCATATTCATTGCCCATATGAGGCATCACAACCACCACATCGGCGTGTTTTCTGGCTTCTCTGATATCAGAAGTCATCGTGTCACCTTCGATCAGATTCACCAGATAAGGATCGGGCACAGGGATGCCGTTGGTGCCATAGGTATAGGAAAGAAAGGCGAAACGAATACCATTGACATCCTTATAGAAAATTTGATCTCTTTCCTCTTGGGAACGGTAAGTGCCAAAATGCTCGATGCCGTATGCATCCAGCTTGTCCAGCGTACGGATAAGCCCCGCCTTCCCCGTATCCATGCTGTGGTTATTGGCAGTAGTCAAGAGGGTAAAGCCCGCATCCTTCACCGCATCCAGAAAACTGTCCGGTGTATTGAAACAGGGGAAGGAGGCATAGGGTCTGTCGGGGCCGCCAAAGGTCAGCTCCAGATTGCCGATGACCAGATCGTTCCCCGCGAAATATTTCTTGACATCCTGAAAATTATGCATGAAATCATATTCCCCCGTTGCAGGGTCATAGGCCTCGTTGTACTGATAATCGTGTACCATGATATCCCCCACCACAGCCATTTTGACTGTTTTTACCACAGGCACAGGTTTTCCTGCCGCGGCGGTATAGGTCTGTTCCTCTTTTCCGCAGGCTGAAAGGAAAAACACCATCATCAGCAGCAGTGCAGCAAATTTTTTCATCCTTCTCCCCTCCTCTTATGGTAAACAAATGTCCTTTGAAGGCAGTATAACATACTTGCAGGTATTAGAAAAGCCCCGAACCTTTCCGTTCAGGGCTTTTTATTATTCTTCTTTGCCTTCCATTTTTCTCATTTCTTCTACGATCAGGCCATCTTCGTTATAATGCATGCCTTTTTCGATATTTTTTCTTCTGTTTCTTCTTGTAAAGAAGAAGGCGATGAGAGAAAGTACCGCAGGCACCAGCATATAGAGAAAGAAAGCAATATCGTGGAAAAGGAAACCTAAACCAACCCCCAGCAAAACAATCAGCAGAATAAACACAAGACCGGGCACAGGGGATTCAGATTTTGCAGAGATCATCCCTTCCATGATGACAAATACCAAAAACAGAGAAAGGGTCTGTCCATAGGATAAAATGATTTCCATGATACCATCTACAGGAAATAAAAACATTCAAAACACCTCTGTCATAAAAATACTACACATACTGTTTTATTTTATCATTCCAAAAATATAAAGTCAATGAACCGAAAATCAGAACTTTCCGCCGCCGCCGCCAAAACTGCGTCCGCCGCCGGAGAAGGTGGAGGAACCGCCGCCCCAGCTGCCGCCGCTATGAAAGCCACCATGATGATCCTGATCATCCTCTCTGGGAATCGGCATCAGGGCTGTGTGGGTGGAAGCAAAGGAATCCCGATTGACGGAAAGATGACAGCCGTTTTCCTTCAAATATGCCCTGCCGTCGGTATAGGGCTTCACATTTTTGCAGGATTTTCGCATGCTGCTGACTGCCAGAAAAGCAATGACCAGCGCAAATACCCCCGCAATGGCCGCGGAAGTGAACAGGCTTTTTGTTTTCTGCGCTTTGGAATAATCGGAAAGAAAAGAATCGGGATCTTTCTGATATTTTTCATAATCCCCTGCCAATTCGTTCATATCCATATACAGACTGAAAAAGGCGTTATAGTAATCTCCATCAGAAAGGAAGCCTACCATGTTATCCCACATCTGATCAATATAATAATCCGTATAGAGATCAATGGCTTTGCCGCAGGTAACGATCTGCCCTTCTCTGGAGCCCATATCCAGCACAAAGATCACGCCATCGTAAGTTTCGCCCAGACCAAGGTCATGCTCCACATAAAAATCTGCACCATACTGCTGTACAGATTTCCCTTCCGTATCATTTGTTGTCAGATAAGCCAGATCCATGTTCCAGTTTTTCTGCATCTCCTCGATCCACAGGTGCATCTCCCTTTCCTCTGCTTCAGAAAGGAGATCGGCGTAGTCGAAAACACGCTGTTCCGTTACTTCCCCACCAAAAACAGGCAGAACGGAAAACAGCATACAAATCACCGTCAGAAATACAAACAGTTTCTTTTTCATCAGAACACACCCCCTACAACGAACATGGCAATAGCCATGGTAATGATAAAGGTGATGGCAAAGATGATACCGAACCATTTTGCTGTCTGGCCGCTGCTGACCGGCAGTTCCCCGACGATCTTCCCCGTCTGGCCGTTCATGGCAAAGAGATAATCTTTCCCCTGATATTTGCTGTTGAGCATCCACACAGGCAGGAGCATATAGGTCTGTTTGTCAGAGGAAAAATCCGTGTGACATTTCACGCCGTATACCCTCTGGTAAGCTCTGCCGCCCTCCGCCGCCTGATGTTCCACGCCGGGGGTGATGCGGCTTGTCATACGGTCATACAGGTCTTTCGGTTCATATGTATATTTTTCAGCCAGAAAACCGCTGAGATAACTCATATCGAAGGGTTTCTTTTTTTCCAGATGGAAAGGCTCCAAGGCATCCATCAGGTCATCCTGCATTTTTTCCGAAGCATCCAGCGGAATATTTTCAAATTCCATGCGGCCTGCCCGATGGATATGATACAGGTCTGTTTTGGTATAAATAAAACGGGTATCCGTCCATGTGCTGACATTTTCCCCTGTGGCATGGTAATCAAAATCCGCCTTACAATCAAAGAGCCAGAAAGGTACATAAACCCCTGTGATCTTTTCCAGCCTCTGTTGGGAGGTATAGCCTTTGGGCAGCAATTTTTTCCCTTTACAAAGGTTTAGAAATGCCTTTTTGGCATCCTCCTTGTCTGTTTCAAAGGGAACGATGGCAGCGGGACGATATTCCCCTTCCAGCTGTTTGGGAAGGATAGTAGGATTGCCGCAAAAAACGCAGAAGGTGGCCGCTGTCACATCATCGGTCACAATCTCCCCGCCGCAGGAAGGACAAATATAGCCCCGCATGTGGCTCAGGTCATCCTCTGTCTGAGAGATATTTTCCTCATAGCGGAAGGAAACATCGGTAAAATTTTCCTCTGCTTCCGCCCTGTCCTTTACCTCATAGTCACTTTCTTCCTTCTGCAGACCTCTCTGCTCCAGTTCTTCCATGGTGAATTTGCCTTCGCAGTAATCACAAACCCACTTTTCTTCTTTCCCGTCATAGCGCAGATAAGCCATGCAATCGGGACAAAGATAGGTCAATGCTGTTTTTTCCATCTATTTCACATCCTTTCGGACAAATTTTTCATAGCTATGTACTCAGTTTAGCATAAAAAAGCCCCGACTGTCGATACAATCGGGGCTTCGGGTCAAAAGAATATGAAATTTTTATTCAGCGAAATATCTGCCCATACCGGGAGCAAAGGTACAGTTTTCCAATGTTACCCAGCTGTCTTCCGTAGCACCAGATACGATCAGGTCACGGTTGAATTTACAGTTTGTAAATTTCACACGACCATCAAAACCACCGCCAGCCCAGCTTACAAATACATCACCGTTGAAGGTATAATTATCATACCAGTAGCCAACAGGCTCATCCACGTCAACATAGAATTTTTCATTTACAACTGTTTCTTTTTTAGGTTCTTCGGGAACACCCTGCATCATATCTGCAGGAGGTGCATCAGAAGAAACGATATTTACACATTTCTGGGCTTCGTCCCAGCCCACCTGAAAGCCGACTGCATTGCCCAGATCGCGGAGTTTGAAATAGTTATAGCCGTCGATATTATAAGCAGTCAGATGATGGATGGTTTCATTTACCATCACATCACCATTACCGGGATTTGCCGTTTTCACACCTGTCGTGACCACTTTATCAAATTCTTTGGGCCCTTCATACCCCCAGCCTGTATTGATGACGATCAGCTGTGCGGCAGGGTCATAGTCCACAGAAAATTCATCAGGCAGATTCACCAGCATTTTTGCCACGTCACGCAGTTTAAAATAGTTGTAGCCATCGATATTATACACCTGTACAGATACCTGTCTGCCGTTCACAGCTACTTTATCCGCAGAGGGCTTTGCCGTTGCCCCGAAGGCTGTCACACCTGTAGAACATACCATCACCGCAGTCAATAAAAATGCCATCATTTTTTTCATAGAATCTCCTCCTTTTACAAAATAATTGTTACTATTTATATTCGACAGCAAAAAGAAAAAACCTTCCGCAAATACAGAAGGTTTGGCATATTATCTTTCTTTATTTTTTCGTCTTGGTTCCAGTTCCGCCAGATAACCGGCGGTGATGATCCCTGTTGGCAGGGCAAATACGGCAATCCCTACAAAGGAAGTGACGATGGCCACAGCCTTACCTGCCACAGTCACAGGCGTATAATCCCCAAAACCAACAGTGGTCAGGGTAATGGTAGACCAGTAAACAGCATCGAAGAAATTTTCAAAGGTATTCGGTTCCACCTGATAGATCAGGAGGGCAGAAAAAAGGATATATCCCGTTACCAGATAAAAAACAGTCAGCAGATCCTCCTTTTTCTTACGGAATACCAGCATCATCAGATAAAACCCGCGGGAATAGCGCAACAATTTCAGCGCACGGAGGCTTTTCTGCAGACGGATCACACGGAACACACGGAACCCGGAATTCAAAGGTGTTGCAGAAGCAAGGATGGTGATCAGGTCAATGATGGCAAAAGGGGTCAGGGGATATTTCACAAAAGAACGTTTTCCTTCATGGAGTTTAAAATCTGCCGTCCACCAGCGCAGGCCATAGTCTATAATAAAAACCACAGCAGTAAAAGCATCCATACCCATAAAAACAAAATTGGTATGATGGAAGCAAAGGGGGATCAGGCTCATAAAAATACAAACGATCATAAAGCGGTCATACCATCTGCTGAACATATCATCAGAATCAGCCTTTTCAATGATGTCGAATATCCTTCTTCTCATGCACTTTCCTCCCTTCTGTAACTTTTATCATCAGTGTAGCATATTTTTTCCCATAAAGAAACCCTCCCCTAAAAGGGAGGGTAAAAAATCAGTTGATCCACATTTATGCTTCTTCTGCTGCCAGTTCTTCGTATGTAGGGCCCCAAGCTTCTGTATAAATCATCGCTTCGCCGTTTTCATGATACTGCGCTACACAGAAACCTGTTGCATAAGGGCCTTCAGGATTTTCAAAATCATCCACTTTGTATGTTACGCCGTTCAGTGTTACAGTGTTACCATTGTAAGATATTACGTTTACAATATCATCTGTTGTGATGTTTACACCATCCGTCAGTACTGCTACTCTTACAAAAGGATCATCCAGTGTCATATGCAGATGGTTGCCTTCTGTTGCTTCTTTCAGAACAATGCCTGTACCATTTTTGAATACACAGCCTTCGTCAATCGTTACATTTGTGTCACGGTCAGAAATCACTGTCATACCTTTTTCAAATACACAATTTTTAAATGCAGCTTCATACTTCGCAAATGCTGCATTGTAGTCTGTTCTTGTATCGGCTGCAGGGCAGATCAGAACAACTTCTTTTGTATATGTTTCATTTTCAAATGTATAAGCCTTTTCTGCTTCCAGTGTATATTCTACTACATCTTCCGCTTCTACCGCTTCTGCTTCCACAGCTTCTGCATGAATGCCAATCATTTTTGCTGCATCCTCCCATGTTACTGCAAAGCCCAAAGCTTCGCCCAGATCACGCAGTTTGAAGTAGTTATAGCCATCAATGTTGTAAGCCATCAGTTCCACTTCTTCTCCATTTACCAGAACAGGGTCTTCAGATACATGTGCATCAGCTGTTTTTGCAAAATCACCTGTTACATCACTTTCTCCATCTTTAGATTTATAAGCTGCACCTGTCTGCAGTGCAACCATTTTTGCTTCATGATCCCAGGCAACATCAAAGCCTGCCACTGTACCGGACAGTGCTTTCGCCACGTCACGCAGTTTGAAATATGTGTAGCCATCAATCGTATAAGCCTGAGGTGCGATTGCTTCGCCGTTTACAGCTACTTTTGCAGAGGAGCGTTCTGCTTTTGCAGGTTCATTTGCCAAAGCAGGTACAGCCATAGATACAACCATAACTGCTGCTAAAATAAATGTAAGTCTTTTTTTCATTTCCATTCCTCCTAAAATAATATTTTTCTTTATTACATAAACAGCTGTAGCTGCTTCTGTCATTTGATCTCTAACTTTTCCCGAATCATTTCTATGTATTTTTCCCCTTTTTTATTTCCATACAGGATCTGGCTGAGAAAAGAACGACTGATACCAAGCCCATCTGCCAGATCACTGGTCGTCATATTTTTTTCGATGAGCTTTTTTTTCACCTGCATACCAAACGGTGTCAGTTTCCATCTTTCCTTTATTTTTCTTTCCATATCCTTCACCTCTCTTGAAATAGGTGTTTTTTTTCAATGAATCTGTTATAATAACTGCATACCTGAAACAGAACGAATTTTACTAAAAGTTTTGTATCATTTATTATAATTCGATTTATCGTATTAGTCAATGACATAAATACTATATTTCGTACAAAAGAGGTTCTATATGGAAAATAACACAAACACAGATATTCTCTTAAATAATATTTTATATTTCCTGAAATCTAAAGGAATCAGTGAAAAAGAATGTCTTATCCGATCCAATATCAGCACCAGTTTTTTTTCCGACTGGAAAGCGGGAAGATTAAAAAGTCCTACTTTCGATAAGATATTTCGTATTTCTCAAACCCTTGAAGTATCCATTGACACCCTTCTTTCTCCTGAAAAAACAGGAAATATCCTTTTGCTTACCTATGATCTTTCCCCTGATGAATATAATCTGCTGCACACATATCGTACAATGGATGAAACAGGAAAAAAATTGCTGCAGGATGAATTAAAATACCTGTGGGCAGAGCACCATGACCTTTCTCATGAAAAAAATGACCAAAAATAGGAACGAAATTTACCTTTTTCAAAAAATTTAATATCCTATGGATTACAAATAAAAAAGGATACGGATGAAGATTCATCCGTATCCTTTTTTGTTTGTACTTGTTCAACAACGCTTATGCTTCTGTTTCATCCACAGCTTCCACTGCTTCTGCAACAATTTCTTCCTCAATATCCTCTTCGGAAATTTTTGCGATCCCCACAACGGAAACGCCTTCATCCAGATTCATCAGTTTGACACCCTGAGAAACTCTTCCGTAACTGGAAATATCTTTTGCTCTCAGACGGATGATGACACCTTCGGAAGTAATGAGCATCAGCTCATCCTTTTCACCGATCATCAGAACGCCTGTCAGTTCCCCTGTTTTTTCTGTCAGCTGGTGGATCTTCAGCCCCTTACCGCCTCTGTACTGCAGGTTGAACTGTTCTGTTGTGGTCTGTTTGCCAAAGCCTTTTTCCGTTACATTCAAAATCTGACCGTTGGGGTCTACTTTCAGGGCGGAAACCACATAATCCCCATCGTTCAGGGTAATGGCTTTCACACCTGTAGCTGTTCTGCCCATGGGTCTTGCATCAGCTTCGGAGAACTTGATGCCCATACCTTTTCTTGTGGCAACGAAAATTTCATCCTCCTTATCCACTTCCATAACAGAGATCAAATCATCGTCTTCCCTCAGATTCAGCGCGATTAGACCGCTCTTTCTGATATTTGCAAAACTGGACATATCTGTTTTCTTGATGATGCCCTGTTTGGTAATCATGGCCAAGTATTTATCCTCGCTAAATTCCTTCACGGAAATGCCCGCCATGATTTTTTCATCGGAGCCGATCTCCAAAAGGTTCACAATGGCGATCCCTCTGCCGGTTCTGCCCGCTTCGGGAATTTCATAACCTTTGATGCGGTAAACCTTCCCTTTGTTTGTGAAGAACAGCATCGTATCATGGGTAGATGCCAGGAACAAATCTTTTACATAATCTTCTTCCCTTGTCTGCATACCGATAATGCCGCGGCCGCCGCGGTTCTGGCTCTTATAGGTATCCAGAGGAGTACGTTTCACATAATTCAGATGAGACAGGGTAAATACGCAGGTTTCCTCATCAATCAGGTCTTCCACATCAATTTCACCAGGATTCTGGATCAGTTTTGTTCTTCTGTCATCTCTGTATTTTTCGCCAATGGCTGTGATTTCGTCTTTGATGACACCCAGCAGCAGTTTCTCATCTGCCAAAATGGTTTTATAGTACGCAATTTTTTTCTGCAGTTCTGCATATTCCGCGTCGATCTTTTCTTTTTCCAACCCCTGCAGTCTTCTCAGCTGCATTTCCAGAATGGCCTGGGCCTGCACATCGGACAAAGTAAAACGTTCCATCAGTCTTTCCTTCGCATTATCATAGCTTGTGCGGATAATGCGGATGACTTCGTCGATATTATCAATGGCAATACGCAGCCCTTCCAGAATATGGGCTCTTTTTTCCGCCTTATCCAGATCGAAGCGGGTTCTTCTGGTCACAACTTCTTCCTGATGCTTCAGGTAAACTTCCAAAGCCTGTTTCAGATTCAGCACCACAGGTTTTCCGTCAACCAATGCCAGCATATTTGCACCAAAGGATTCCTGTAAAGATGTATATTTATACAACTGGTTCAGAATGACATTGGCATTGGCGTCTTTCTTCACTTCAATGATGATTTTGATGTCATCACCGGCGGATGCATCGTACAGATCGCTGATGCCTTCCACACGTTTGTCCTTCACCAGTTCTGCAATCTTTTCGATCAGACGCAATTTATTGACCATATAAGGGATTTCCGTTACCACAATGCGTTCTCTGCCGTTATGTTCTTCAATCTCCGCTGTGGAACGCACGATGATCTTGCCGCGGCCTGTTCTGTAAGCCGCACGGATGCCGCTTTTGCCCAGAATATTGGCACCGGTAGGGAAGTCGGGACCTTTGATGTATTCCATCAGTTCTTCCACGTCTGTTTCCCGATCGGCAATTTTATTATCGATCATGCAGGCAATGCCATCGATGACCTCACCCAGATTATGGGGCGGGATATTGGTGGCCATACCTACGGCGATACCGCTGGAACCATTCACCAAAAGGTTGGGGATGCGGGAAGGCAGTACCGTAGGTTCTTTTTCATTTTCGTCATAGTTAGGAACGAAATCAACCGTATCTTTTTCGATATCTGCCAGCATTTCCGCTGTGATCTTGGACATGCGGGCTTCGGTATAACGGCTGGCAGCTGCGCCGTACCCATCGATGGAACCAAAGTTCCCATGGCCGTCTACCAGCATATAACGCATGGAGAAATTCTGCGCCATACGTACCATAGCCTGATAAATGGAGGAATCCCCGTGGGGGTGATATTTACCCATGGTATCGCCGACGATACGGGCGGATTTACGATAGCCCTTATTGGGGTCCAGATTCATTTCGTTCATGGAATACAGGATACGACGCTGTACGGGTTTTAAGCCGTCCCGGGCATCAGGCAATGCACGGGCAACGATTACGCTCATGGCATAGTCGATGTAGCATTTCTGCATTTCCTTGTTAATATCTATGGTTATGACTTTATCAATTTCTTTATTTTCGTTTTCAGTACTTCCGACCACAGCTGCCTGCACAATACCATCCGTACTTTCTGCCAAAGCACTGGATACGGGTGTACAAACCATACAAAGTGCCAAAGCCGATGATAAAGCTTTCACTGTTTTCCTTTTCATTCGTTTCTCCTTTATTACTTCCCATTTTGAACACAGACCGGACGAAATACTCCGTCCGGCCTGTTCGGTTAACTGCAGCTAAAGCTTCCCACTCATTATTCTAAGGAAGCACTGATTAAATAAGCCCTTTCTTAGAACCTCCGGTGGATGCGCACGGATTTGCAAGGGAAATTGCCGTTATACGGCGCAAATCCGGCGCGGAAAACGCTTTAATCAGCGTTTCCCTAAGCGAAAGCGAAAATCACCGAACTCCAAATTTTTTATCAGAGTTCGGTGATTTTTTAATTCAAAGTTATTTTTTCGTAATATATCCTTTTGCTTTCAGGGTTTCTGCACATAAAACTGCACCGCCGGCTGCGCCGCGAACTGTGTTATGAGACAGACCTACAAATTTCCAGTCGTAAATGGAATCCTCACGCAGTCTTCCCACGCTGATTCCCATACCATTTTCATAATTTACATCTTCTTTCACCTGCGGACGATTGTCCTCTTCCAGATACTGGATAAACTGCTTTGGAGCACTTGGAAGATTTAATTCCTGAGGTTCTCCTTTAAATTTGCGAAGACGATCAATTAATTCTTCTTTTGTAGGTTTCTTTGCAAATTTTACAAATACGGCAGCTGTGTGACCATTTAAAATCGGCACACGGATACACTGTGTTGTGATCAAAGGTGCATCTGCTTTTACGATCACACCATCTTTAATCTCACCCCAGAGTCTGAGAGGTTCCTGTTCGCTCTTCTCTTCCTCTCCGCCAATATAAGGGATGATATTGCCAACCATCTCCGGCCATTCGTTAATATAACCATCCAGATTGACCGGACGCTTGTCAAGTATTTCAATACGTTTTGATCTCTTCATGTTCTTATAACTCCTTTACGGATGTCTACTGACAGTCTTTAACACATACATTCTACCACACAACCACAACAAATTCAACACTTTTATTTTTCAATTTTTGTGGTTTTTATATTGATGCCCGAGGTAAATAATTTATTTTTTTCCTTTGGGATTTCCTTGAGTTTTATTCTAAAGATTATTATATACTTATTTCAAATTATTCCAGTTTTATTTATTATTTTAATTATTTTAGGAGTTAGAGGAGTTATTATTTTGTAGATAAATGAAGTTAAATGGAGATAGTCGCTTCGCTCGTTATGGAGCTAAATGCCGATACATTGAGTGGATGTATTCATCAACAAGACATTTGGCCTTTAT
>CALFPN010000109.1 GCA_937919015.1 uncultured Clostridia bacterium | reverse complement strand
AATTTAATTCTGCAAAAGTCTTTTTTGTGCTGTCCGCACAAAATGGTTCGGTTCATTTTCAACTTGAGGCTTGTTTTTATTTTTTCGGCACATCGTCCCCATCCATCATCGGGATGCCGGCTTCCGCCAGAGCCTGTGCGAACATCCCTTTGCCGTCAATGAGAGTTTTGGTGAAGGTGCCGTCATAGATCTGCTTACAGCCACAGGAAGGGCTTCTGGGCTGCAGAATGGCAAGGTCAATGTTTTGTCCATCCAGTTTTTCCATTGTCTTTTCTACACCACGAAGGAAAAATTCGGTTACGTCTTCTCCGTCTCTGTTGATGGCTTTGCCGTTTTTCAATTCCACGGGCACACGGGGCGTGGACATACCGCCGGTCACTTCCGGACAAACAGGAATGACCTCGTGTCCTTCGATATAATCCAGCACTTTTTGGCTGCGGTTGTTGCCGCCGCTGTATTTGCAGTTATGCCCCAACAGGCATGCGCTGACTGCGATTTTCATGGCGTTTCCTCCTTAAAACTGATTCAGTTTCTCCTGTAGAGTATTGAAAAATACAGACAGATGATAGCCATCCATGCAGGCGTGGCTGATAGTCAGGGTAAAGGGCAGGGTAAACTTACCGTTTTCCTCTGTATATTTCCCGAAGGTGATGAGGGGGAACAGGTTGGGAGACCCGCCGTAATTCACGGGGCAGTATGCCGCATAATCCAGCCAGGGAACGCAGGAGATGCAGAAGAAATTCAAGGGTTGTCCTTCTTTCACCTTGATGCCTTTTTTGTCTTTATAGGCTTCTGCATCGGTCAGCAGGTTGTGATAAAAGGCATCAAAATCCTCTTCGTACTGGCTCCATACATCAGAGAACGTCTTATCATCCTCGTGGAAGATGGTGAAATTGGGATTCAGGTAAGAGAAATAGCCGGGGTTACCCTCTTTGTCCACATTGGTACACATTTCAGGCATAGATGCAATGAGCTGCCCGGTCAGTGCGGCAAAAGCGGGGAAGAACTTTAACCCTCGTTTTTTTGTTTCTGTAAGGAAATGGGTTACATCGATCCGTACGGTGATACTGTTGACGGATTTGACAAAGCCTTTGGTGTAATAATCAAAATGGGCACTGCGGGGCCATATGGTTCTGTCGTATAAAGTGAAAGTTGCTTCTTTCATGGAAATCATCCTTTCATAGCGTTTTTTTCATTATAACATAAAAAAGCCCTTCGTACAGAAGGGCTTTCTATTTCTTAGTATGTCAGTGTTACTGTTTTTGTTTTTGCATCCCAATCCAGCTGGGAAACATCGATTTCCATGATGCTCATCCAGTCTCTCAGAGAAACAAACAGTCTGCCGTTTACAGTTTCTGCAGGTGTATGCAGTGCAATTTTTTCTGTTACTTTTGTGTATGTTGTTTCGCCGGGGCGGATGCTTACCAGATTGTTGTTCACAAATGTATGAGCACTCTTTGTGCCGTTGTTCCAGTTTACTTTCTGTTCGGGATTGGAAACTTCCAGCAGAGCACGCAGAGGCAACATAGTATAGCCGTCTTTGTTCAGATAAGGAACAACATCCGCTGTGTAGGAAACCTCACCGTTTTTCAGAATATCTGCATTGCCGACAACGATTTTGTATTCATTCCATGCAGATGTTTCATCGGAAGATTCGGGTTCCTGTGCTGGTTCTTCCTTTTCGGGTTTTGTCACAGTTTCTTTTGCCACCAGATTGATGTAATCATCATCCCAGTCATCTTCTACCTCCGCATAGTCCAACCAGTTGGGAGAAGTTTTTACACCGGATTTTTTCACCAGTACAATGTTACGGCCTTCATGGTCTTTTTTATTGAAAATCAGTTTTGCATCATCCTGAATGCTAATCAGAGGTTTGTCGCCTCTAGCATTATCCAGATAGACCACATAGCCTCTGGATTCTACGGTGATCACGGCTTCATCATCGATTAGCAGAGGGCCTTTTTTCACAAAGATAGCATCTGCACCGGAACTGCCCAGTGTGATTTCCAATTCGCCGTCACCATAGAAGTTTACTTCGCCTTCGCAGTAGAAGGCATCACAGCGGTAGGAATGAATATTCAATACATTATCTTCTCCTTCGATTTCCACATAGGCTTCATCGGGCAGATAGATTGCTGCTGCTTCCTCCAGCTTGCCTGCGGGCACTTCATAATAGAAATTTTCCAGTGTCAGCGTCAGGCCGTTGGCATCCCAGTACCAGCCATCGCCTTCGCGATCTTCTTCCGCATTACGGAAGTCCATGATATTTGTATCCAATGTATGCAGTGTTTCTTCAGCAAAAGCAGTCATAGGGCATGCGCCGAAAAGAATTGCTGCGGAAAGAATACCGCAAATACCATTTTTATTCATATGTTGTCCTCCTTTTTTTCAAACTATTTTTCATATGATACCATACCTGTTATAAAAAACCAAGGCAGTTACGATGATTTTAATCATTATTTTGACGTTCAAACAATTTTTTTGTTCCGAAAAATGGATTTTTTCTGTAAAGACGGGTGTTTTGCTGGTGCAATTTCAAAAAATATAGTATAATAAAAGTTAATATAAAATGGAGTAGTATGTGTAAAAATAGTGCCGCAAGAATAGAAACGGAGGAAAGGCATGAAATATATCAATGAATTGAGAGAGGGCGAAACCGTCATCGAGCATTACCTCTGCAAATCCAGACAGAGCATGAAATCCCGTAACGGAAAGACATATCTGTCCTTAAAATTGCAGGATAAAACAGGCATCGTCGATGCAAAGGTCTGGGACATGAATAAGGATATCCAGTCTTTTCAGGAAAACGACTTTATCAAAATCGATGCCTTTGTAACCACCTTCAATAATGAACTGCAGCTGAACGTAAAACGTGTGCGCCGCAGCCGGGAAGGAGAGTATGACCCTGCAGATTTTATTCCCAGCACAGAAAAGAATATCGATGAAATGTTCAATCAGCTGATGGGCTATATCAAGACCATGCAGAATCCCTATATCAAAAAACTGCTGGAGGAAATTTTTCAGAAGCATCCCGTCATCAGCAAGGACTTCAAATATCATTCCGCAGCAAAGACCATGCACCATAACTACCGCGGGGGCTTAGTGGAACATACCTTGTCCGTCACACAGATCTGTGATTTCATGGCACCCAGATATCAGTTTGTAGACAGAGATATGCTGGTGGCCTGTGCTATGCTGCACGATGTGGCGAAAATCATGGAACTTTCCGATTTCCCTGAAAACGATTATACCGACGAAGGCCAGCTGCTGGGGCATATCTTTCTGGGGGCGCAGCTGATTCGTGATACAGCCGCAAAAATCGATGGTTTCCCTGCACAGCTGGCGAATCTGATGATGCACTGTATTCTGTCTCACCATGGTGAGCTGGAATATGGCTCTCCTAAGGTACCTGAAACCATCGAAGCATTTATCCTGCATTGTGCTGATAATATGGATGCTAAAACAAAAATATTTGAAGATGTGATCGCAGCCAATGATACGCAGGGCAGCTGGGCAGGCTATCATCGTATGCTGGCGAGAAATATCCGCAAAAGCGACTGGAAGTAAGAGGGAAGCAGTATGGAGAGAAAAACACTTTCCGCCCATGAGATCAGTAAATACGATTATTGCCCCTATCAGTGGTATTATGAACGGCTCTATGGTCGCAAAGAGCTAAGAAGGCTCTATGTAGAACGGAATGAGCGGCTGAACTTGGAAGATAGTCTGGCCAGTCAATTTCGGAAAGGAGAAAAATATCACCGCAGAAGTTATCTTTTGCTGAAATTCAGAAGAATGCTGTGGAAGCTGCTTGTGATCCTGTTTGCGGCAGCGGCAGCAGCGGGGTATTTATGGATGAAAAATGGCGGAGTTGTTTAAAAATATCCCTGGCAGCTTTGGTGTGGCAGACTGGGTGATCATCAGTATGGTATGTTTGCTGATCTTGCTGCTGCTGGTGAA
Organism: uncultured Clostridia bacterium; assembly: GCA_937919015.1. Lineage (GTDB taxonomy): Bacteria > Bacillota > Clostridia > Lachnospirales > Anaerotignaceae > Anaerotignum_A. Next base: position 23,584 of record CALFPN010000109.1, on the reverse strand, counting down.
AAATGCAAAGCCGAAGATACAGAAACTGACGGCCAGAGATGATGTGCGAGGATATTCTTTGATCTATGCCGATCAGAAGCAGGGCAAACGCCACGAAGAAGATTTTGGGAAGCTGCTGTACTCTGCAAAATATGAGCTGCAGGGAAAGCCGGATTATGTTTTCCAAAGTCTGATTTTGAAAAAAATCGTTCCGGTAGAACTCAAAAGCGGCGCGATCGGTGAGGAGGAACTTCCTCATCATGGGGATCTTCTGCAGCTGGGGGCATATTTCCTGATTCTGGAGGATGTTTATGGGCAGAAGCCGCCTTTTGGGCGCATCGTTTATCAGGATTATATGTTTGAGATCAAAAATACAACAAAAATCCGAAATGAAGTGCTGGCGACCATGAAGGAAATGCGGGAAATGCTGCAATATGGCGTGGGGAAGGCGAAACCCAGCTTTGCAGCCTGCCGCCCCTGTGTCTGCAACGGCACGGTTTGTGAGTTTTCCGAAACAGAGATAGTTAAAGGAGAAGCGGAGCAAGATGATTCCTGTAGAAAAGAATAAAATTTACGAAATGCAGATTGATGCGCTGGGCAGTAACGGTGAAGGCATTGGCCGTATCGACGGCTATACCGTCTTTGTGGAAGGTGCATTGCCCGGTGAAACCATCCGCGTTTTGATTGTAAAAGTGAAGAAAAATTATGGTTATGGCAAATTGATGGAAATTCTGGAGGTTTCTTCCCAACGCAGAGAACCTGTGTGTCCTGTGGCAAAGCAGTGTGGCGGGTGTCAGCTGCAGCATCTGTCCTATGAAGCGGAGCTGGCATATAAAACCAGAGAAGTAAAAGATGTGATGGAACGCATCGGCGGCATCAGGGGCGTGGAAGTAAAACCAGCTTTGGGGATGGAAAACCCTTGGAGATACCGTAATAAGGCCCAATTCCCTGTGGGCAGGGGGAAGGATGGCTGTGCCATCGGGTTCTATGCAAAAAGAAGCCATAGAATTGTAGATACAGAAAAATGTTTCCTGCAGAACGAATGTAATGATGAGATCATCGGTATCGTTCGTACATTTCTGAATGAATTTCATATCCCTCTGTACGATGAGGAAAAGCATGAAGGTCTGGTGCGCCATATTCTGACCCGTATCGGCAGAAACAGTGGTGAGATCATGGTCTGCATCGTCATCAATGGCAAAAAAATGCCCAACAGCGATATTTTGGTGGAACGTCTGAAAGCGGTGGAAGGTGTTGTTTCCATTGTACTGAATGTCAATAAGGAAAAGACCAATGTGATTCTGGGACAGAAGATCATCACCCTTTGGGGCAAGGATACCATTACCGATTCCATTGATGGTATCGAATTTGAAATTTCCCCCTTGTCTTTCTATCAGGTGAATCCTGTCCAGACAGAAGTGCTGTATGGCAAGGCAGTGGAACTGGCAGGCCTGAAGGGGGACGAAACGGTTCTTGACCTATACTGCGGCATCGGTACCATCTCCTTGTTCTTTGCCAGAAAGGCAAAAAAGGTATTTGGTGTGGAAATCGTTCCAGAGGCCATTGCCGATGCAAAGAAAAATGCCGCAAGAAACGGCATCACAAATGCGGAATTTGCCGTGGGTGCAGCGGAGGAAGTCATTCCCAGACTGTATGAAGAAGAGGGGATCACAGCGGATATCGTTGTAGTAGATCCTCCCAGAAAGGGCTGCGACGAAAAGCTGTTGGAAACGATTTTACAGATCAGTCCGGAAAAGATCGTATACGTTTCCTGTAACCCTGCAACATGGGCAAGGGATCTGGTGGTACTGAAGGAAGGCGGTTATGAATTGAAAGAGATTCAGCCGGTGGATCAGTTCAGCCATAGCGTTCATGTGGAGGTAGTATCGTTACTCCAAAAGCAGAGCACATGATATAAAAGTTAGACGGAAAATAATTTTCAACTGGAGGAGAGTTTGTTATGGATGCAAATATTTTATCTATTGTCCCTATTGTTCTTACCATTGGTTTGGCAATTCGGACAAGAAATGTAATTTTATCTTTATTTACCGGCTTATTATCCGGTGCTTTGATTATTGCCAAAGGTCATCCCATTGCTGCATTAAAAGCTACGATTGGGGAATATATCATTCCTCGTTTTTTGGATAGCTATAATGCGGGTATCATTGTTTTATTGGTATTCATTGGCGGATTTGTGACTTTATTGGAAAAATCCGGCGGTGCAGAAGCCTTTGCAAGAAAAGTGGCGAATTTTATCGATACACGCTGCAAAACACAGATTGCGGCATGGATTGGCGGGATTCTGGTTTTCTTTTCTGAATTAGGTACTCCTATGATCGTCGGACCCATTTTTGCACCTATTTTCAAAAAAATGCGTATTTCTAAGGAAAAATTAGCATTGATTCTGGACTGTACGGCATCTCCTGTATGTGTTCTGATCCCCTTTATTGGATGGGGTGTTACCTCCATGGGGTTGATCCAGACAGAATTGGATAATCTGGGAATTACGGCAATCAATGACTGGACAGCCTTCTGCAATGCAATTCCTTATCAGATTTATCCTATTTTGTGTTTGTGCATGGTACCGCTGGTTGCATTTTCTAAAAAAGAATTTGGTGCGATGGCAAAGGCGGAGCAGGATGCCCGTAAAGGTATTTTCTCTACATTGCCAAGCGAAGAAACACCTAAGAAAAAAATGATTACAAACAACAATGTGTCTCCTCTGGTGGTGATTTTGCCATTGATTGTTCTGTTTATCACATTATTTGGTATCTTAATTCCTCAGGGTTTCCCTGTGAAACAGGTTCCCGGCGGCGATTTCAGGGTTGCACTGATCAGTGGTTACCTGCTGGCTGCGGTTACAATGATTCTGTTGATGAATCATTACAAAGTAATGAAAATCAAAGAAGGTATTTCTACATATGTAAAAGGCTGCAGCAAACTCTTTGACTGTATGGTAATGCTGATTCTGGCATGGGCGTTGAGCACAGTAGGCGGTATTCTGGGTACATCTGAATTCATTGTATCTATCGCACAGGGCACAGTTCCTTACTGGCTGGTACCCTCTATTGTTTTCCTGATTGGTGCATTGATGTCTTTTGCGACAGGCACTTCTTGGGGTACTTTTGCAATTGTAATGCCGATTGCGATTCCGGTTGCATATCATCTGGATGCGAATTTGTATGTAACAATCGGCGCGGTATTGTCTGGCGGTTTGTTTGGGGATCATTGTTCTCCTGTTTCTGATACGACAATTTTGGCTGCATCCGGTGCAAACTGTGAACTGATGAACCATACATGGACCCAGTTGCCTTATGCAATCCTTTGTGCAGCAGTATCTTTCGTTGGCTTTATTGTTGCTACAATTGCCGAAAATCCAATTATTACGGTTGGCTGCGTAGTAGCGATGGCGGCTGTGTATTTCGCAGTGGCGAAGTATAAAGGTGTTACGATCGAAAATCTTTCTATCAGTGACATCGATGCGATTGAAGCAGAGGAAAAGAAAAATAATTAAAGATCATTTTAAAGGAGTGTTGTATTTTACAGCACTCCTTTTTTGGTAAATAGTATGAATTATTTTTGTAACCTTGCTGCTTTTTTGTAAAAATGGTATAATAGAAATCATAAAATAATGTCATTTTGAAAAGGTGGAACCAGAATGAATGAGATGTATAAAATTTTACTGGTGGATGACGAGGAAGAAGTGCGTACCAGTATCATTAAAAAAATAGATTGGGAAAAGAATGGATTCACTGTTATTGGAGATGCGGAAAATGGGAAGGATGCGCTGGAAAAAATTGAACAGCTAGAGCCGGATGTTGTTTTGACGGATATCCGTATGCCCTATATGGATGGATTGGAGCTGGCGTCAGAACTTCGCCGGATCCACCCATCCATCAGGGTTGTAATTTTTTCCGGATATGATGATTTTGAATATGCAAAGCAAGCCATTCAGCTGAATATCATCGAATATATCCTGAAACCGGTAAATGCCAGAGAACTGACGGATATTCTGGGGAAAATCAAAGCAAATCTGGATGAGGAAATCGATCGATTAAGAGGGGAAACGGCACATCGGAATAATCTGAAGAAAAATCTGGTTGTTTTGCGTGAAAATTTCCTGAGTAAATTGGTGAAAGGAAAAATCGAAAAGAAACAGATTGCACACGATCTGAGAGAATATGAACTGCCCTTATTGGAAAGCAATTGCTGGGTCGCAATGAAGATCAATCTTGGCGATGGCGGAACAGAAAAGGATGGAAATCTGCTGTCCGTACAGGGGCTTCTGGATAGCCGTATGAAGGAATGGAAGGGCTATATCAGTTTCCATCGTCCTTCCGGTCTTTGTGCGATCGTCGGAATGGAGACGGAAGGAGAGTTTTCTCATCTGATGGCATTGTTGAATGATATTTGCAGAGAAAGCCGAAGGATTCTGTACCAGCCGATCACCATTGGCATGGGGCGTATTGTGTATCAGATTGAAAAAATCGATCAGAGTTACAGCGGGGCCAGAGAAGCGGTTGTATATGGTGGTATCGCAGGAGATATTATTTATATCAATGACGTAGAACCACGCCAGAAGTCCATTTTATGGCTGGATGATAAAATGGAGACAGACCTCAACTATGCATTGCGTTTTGGTGATGAAGACACGATTCTTTCCTGTGTGGAAAACATCGTTCAGCTGATGGATGCTTCCGGCGGCAATGGGGTTCAGGCATATTTAATCAGTATCCTGCATGCCATTCTGCAGGTTGTGCAGAAGCATGAACTGGATGAACGGTTGGTGTTTGGAAAATATAAAGATTATTATGGGGTATTGTCTGAGGTAACTACGCCGGAAAAATTATTCCAATGGCTTTCCGGCATCTGTTACTCGATCAGTGCCTGCATTGCCAATGCAAGACAGGGTACGACCAAAGCCCTTGTGCAGGTTGCAAAACGATATATTGAAGAAAATTATCGGAACTCAGATCTTTCTCTGGAAATGCTGTGTGAACATCTGCATATGAGTACAGCATATTTTTCTACAGTATTTAAAAAAGAGGAGGGGGAAAGTTATATTTCCTATTTAACCGGTGTGCGCATGAAAAAGGCGGCAGAGCTGTTAAAAACGACGGATGAAAAAACATATGTGATTGCTGAAAAGGTTGGGTATGATGAACCGAATTACTTTAGTTATGTCTTTAAAAAACGCTATGGCGTATCACCCAATAAATACAGAGGAAAGAGAGGATAAGTCGTGAGACTCCAAGATGCACTGAAAAGGATATGGCAGAGCTGGATGGGATTTGGGGACAGACGTTATGAACTGCGCAGGGTCATTTGGGTATCTTTTACTGCCACAGCAGTGGTGACGACACTGATCATGGGGATTTCTGTATATGGCCGCTATATGTCGCAGACCCGGGATACCATACGGGAGGATAATCAAACCCTTTTAACGCAGGCAAATTATCAGGTTACATCCTGTCTGCGCAGTATGATGAAGGTTTCGGATTCTTTGTATTACAGCGTAATCAAGGATATCGATTTGGAGACGAATTCTGTTTCGGATGCCTTCCGCTTGCTGTATGATACAAATAAAGAAACCATTGAACGAATTGCCCTTTTTTCTGAATCCGGGGAATTATTGGAGGTGTCTCCGGCAGCGAAAAGAAAAGAGAATATTTCTCTTTTCAGCCAGAACTGGTATTGGAAAACTATTTTAGAGGAAGAAAACATTACTTTTGGCATGCCGGAAGTGGAGCGGTTATTTGAAGGAAGCGGCGGGGAATATACCCGTGTGATTCCTATGAGTCGTGTCGTACAGCTGAACAGAGGGGATAAAACAGAAAAGGGAATCCTGCTGATCCAGCTGAAGCAAAGCAGTATTGTAGATATTTTATCGAATATTTTAATGAACGGTAACTCCTATCTGTATTTGACTAACGAAAATGGGGAGCTCATATATCATCCCAGACAGGAACTGATCGAAAGCGGTTATCTTCAGGAAAAAAAGATCGATTTGTATAAATCAGAAGATAATCGATTTTCCAAGGTGGGAGAGGATGAGGAGTATTTCGTAAAAACGATTGGATATACCGGCTGGAAAATTGTTGGCGTAGTAAAAAATGAGGAGATTTCTCTGAATAGTTTTAAAAGCGGATTACTGGCTGCGTTCCTCTTGCTGTTCTTTTTAAGTGTTATGGTACTTATCAACATGCATTTGTCCAAAAGGCTGTCTGCGCCGATGCAGAGGCTGGAAGAGGCGGTCAATAAAATTGAAGCCGGTGATCTGGATACAAGGATTGAGCCGTCCGGATTTTATGAAGTATGGCATCTGGGAAGAGCCATCAGTGATATGCAGGATACGCTGAAGCAGCTGATGGAGGATATTGTGACGGAGCATGAAGCAAAGCGGCGCAGTGAATTGATGGTACTGCAGAATCAGATCAATCCTCATTTTTTATATAATACACTGGATGTCATTGTGTGGATGATCGAAAATGAAAAAAGAGAAGAAGCCGTGGAAGCGGTAACGGCACTGGCAAGATTTTTCCGTATCAGTTTAAGCAACGGCAAAACGATTATTTCTGTGGCAGATGAAGTGGAACATGTACGGAATTATCTGATGATTCAGAAAAAGCGGTTTAAAAATCGGTTTACCTATGCCTTGGATGTGGAAGATGGACTGGAAGAATATGGAACGATCAAATTGATCTTGCAGCCCATTGTGGAAAACTGCATCTATCATGCGATGGAATTTATGGATGGCGATGGTGAGATTCTGGTGGCAGCGAGAAAAGAAGGAGAAGTCATTCTTTTTATGGTAAAAGATAATGGCTGCGGTATGACAGAGGATATTGTGGATCGCATCATGGCCGGAGAAAAGGTCAGCAAGGGAAAGGGCGGCGTCGGTCTGCAGAATGTCAGGGAACGTCTGTATCTGGTTTTTGGTGAGGCGTATGGGATGACGATCCTTTCTGAACCTGATGAAGGAACAGAGGTATCGATCCGGATTCCCATTGTTTCCATGGAAGAACTGGCAGAAAGGGGGCTGGATCGCGCGTGAAGAATAAAAGAATGAGAAAGATTATTCTTGTAGATATTTTACTTTTAGTTCTTCTGTTTTTCGCCTCGTCTACAGATCTACTGATCAAAGAACAGAAGGTTGCAGTACATAAAATTGCAGTTGTGGTAGATATGCCTGTAAAAGGTCAGATGGATAACTTCCGCTCAGGCACGATGAAAGCATCGGCAGAATATCATACAGACATGAATTTTATCAATTTATCCTCCTGGGACGATATGAAAGATAAACAGGCTGTGTTACAAAAAGAGTTGGATAATGGATGCAAAGGTATGATCATCCATTGCGAAGAGGAACAGGTAGCGCAAGCGATTCTGCACAGCATCCCGTCAGATATTCCTGTTTTGCTCTATAATGAGGAAGCGGAAGGCTCCTGCGTGAGAGGAAGGATCGGAAGCGATCCAGAAGAAGAGAGCAGGCTTCTGATGGAAGCTATTCTGCAGGAGGAACATGATGTAGGTACTATTCTGCTGGCAGAACCGACATCTTGCGCAGAACGGGTGCTGATTTTACATGATCGGCTGCAGGAACAGTTGGAAGCAGAAGGCTTATTGGTGCGTCGTATCAAAGTGGACTCTTTTGAAAAAGTGCAGGCACTGATAAAAAGTGTGTCTGCTTTGTCTGACAACGTTTTTGTTTCGGGAGATGTTTCTGTATTGCAGATGTTGGGAGAAGAAAATGCGGTTTCTTCCAATCCGAGATCTGTCTATGGTGTTGGTTTCCATGCAGACATTCGTTCTTTGATCGAAGCGGGGGCAATTTCGGGTACTGTGGTGCATCGTGCCTATGAAGCCGGATATTTTTCTGTAGAAAAAATGGTGGAAATTCTGAATGGGAAAAATTCTTCTGAGAAAAAGATGACTGTGGAATCTGTGATCGTGACCCAGAAAAATATGTATTTTCCAGAAATCGAAAGCGTAATATTCCCCTATGTATGAGAAAGGGACGGGATAAAGAATGGAGAATAAAAAAACGCGGCTTGGATTTTTTATTCTGATTTTGATTGTGGCTGTTTTTCTGCTTTTGAAAATAACTGCGGAGAAAAAAGAAGAACCTTTAGAAATAGGGGTATCTCTCTATTTAGCGGAGGATACTTTTATAGAAAAAATTCTTGCAGGAATGGAAGAAAGTGCAAGAGAATATGAAGAAAGAACAGGAAGAAAGGTCGTTCTGAATGTTTCCATTGCAAATGGCAGCCAGCGTTTGCAGAATGAGCAGGTGAAACGATATGTCTCTCTGGGATATGATGCAGTTTGCATCAATCTGGTAGATCGTACCAGAGCATCTGCAATCATTGATGAAGTGCTGGCAGTACAGGAGGATATGCCGGTGGTGTTTTTTAATCGCGAACCGGTAGAGGAAGATGTTTTCCGCGGAGAGCATATCTATTATGTTGGGGCTGATGCAAAAGCATCGGCTATCCTGCAGGGCAAAGCGGTGGTAGAATGTCTGGAACGATATGCCGGAATGGATAAAAACGGAGACGGCATTTTGCAGTATGTTATGCTGGAAGGAGAAATGGGCCATCAGGATACGGTGATGCGCTCGGAATATTCCAGAATGACCATTGAGAAGGCTGGCGTGCCCCTGCAGAAACTGGAGCATGGTACAGCTGACTGGCAGAGAGGCCATGCGGAAGTTTTGATGGAACAGTGGATCGAAGTCCATGGAGATGACATTGAACTGGTATTGAGCAATAACGATGATATGGCCCTTGGTGCTGCAGATGCTTTGGAACAGGCAGGAATGCGAGCGGCGATCTTTGGCATTGATGCTACAGACGTGGGCTTGGCTGCAGTAAAAGAAGGAAAACTCTGGGCAACGGTCGATTGCAACGGAGCTGCACAGGGAGATATGGCCTTTTCCATCGCGGCTGATCTGGCAGCAGAAGGAAAGCTGTCAGAGAAAATTCCGTTGGTGGATCAGCGGTATGTTCGTGTGCCATTAAAAGTGCATATGATGTCCGAATTGAAAAATATAAAGGGGATATCTCTTTCGGAGAAAGAGAATTTTGCGGTTGATGACTGATTTTGTTATATATCATAAAAAAATCGAAGGTTAAGTGAAAAAAATTATATGTTTTGCAATGGTTTTTTTGTTATAATATAAACGCAATGGATAATAAGTCTATACTTCATTGCAAAAGAACTGTTATTACCGTAAATGTGCGGTAAAACCAAGAAAGGGAGGAAAATTCATATGAAAAAGAAACTTTTAGCGATGCTGATGGCATCCGTAATGGTACTGGGTGCTACAGCTTGCGGCGGCGGTTCCGAACCTGCGGCTGAAAGCGGCGACATGCCTACAGTAGGTGTTCTGATCTACAAATACGACGATACTTACATCTCCACAGTAAGAAACGCTCTGGAAGCAGCTCTGGATGGCAAAGCTGAAGTAATCATGCAGGATGGTAAAGGCGACCAGGCAACACAGAACGACCAGCTGGACGTTATGATCGAAAAAGGCGTTGATGTACTGGCTGTAAACATGGTTGACGCGAAAGCTGCAGCAGGTGTTGTAGAAAAAGCAAAAGCTGCTGGTATCCCCACAGTATTCTTTAACAGAGAACCTGATACAGATGTAATCGCATCCTACGACAAAGCTGTATTCATCGGCACAAACGCTGCTGACGCAGGTAAAATGCAGGGCGATCTGGTTAAGAAGATCTTTGACAATAACCCCGCTTACGATCTGAACGGCGACGGCAAAGTTCAGTATGTAATGTTCCAGGGCGAACCCGACAACCCTGAAGCAATCGCTCGTACAAAATACTCCGTAGATCAGGCTGTAGCAAACGGCGTGACAATGGAACAGGTTGGCGAAACTCAGGTATGTAACTGGGATACAGAAATGGCTCAGAAAGCAATGGAAGCTATGCTGGCTGCAAACGAAGGCAAAATCGAACTGGTTCTGGCAAACAACGATGGTATGGCAATCGGCTGTGTAGCAGCTCTGTCCAACATTGGCTACAACACAGGTGCGGAAGGTGCAGGCTACATTCCCGTTATCGGTGTTGACGCAACAGACGCAGCGAAAGATGCGATTGCAAACGGCACAATGAGCGCAACAGTTCTGCAGGATGGCGAAGCTATGGGTACTGCAATTGCAGCTGTATGTCTGAACATGGCAGCAGGCAATGATGCTCTGGCTGATACAGAATATGTATTCGACGAAACAGGCGTTGCAGTACGTATTCCTTACGCACCTTATGAAGGTTAATCATCATTAAGGTAGTATAATTTTTTGATGAAAAATGTTCACACAGTGGGAATTTCCCACTGTGTGTTCTTCATATTGAAGGAAGCGTGGTGAAAATGCAGTGAATGAAAACGAAAAATTTGTATTGGAAATGACAGATATCGAAAAGCAGTTTCCTGGCGTAAAGGCTCTGGATCATGCGATGCTGAAGCTGCGTCCCGGTACAGTGCATGCACTGATGGGCGAAAATGGTGCAGGGAAATCTACACTGATGAAATGCTTATTCGGTATTTATAAACAGGATGCCGGCCTGATTAAAATCGACGGCGAAGAGGTTCATTTCTCTGGGCCAAAAAACGCAATGGAGAATGGTGTTGCGATGGTACATCAGGAATTGAACCAGGTGCTGCAGCGCAGCGTTATGGAAAATATCTGGTTAGGCAGATTCCCTAAAAATAAGGGCCTGGTTAGCCATAAACATATGTATGAAGAAACAATGAAGGTTTTTGATGACCTGAATATTCCCGTAAACCCTAAAACAATTATCGGCAAGTTGAGCGTGTCCCAGCGTCAGATGGTAGAAATCGCCAAAGCCGTATCTTACAATGCGAAAATTCTGGTGCTGGATGAACCTACATCCTCTCTGACGCAGGAAGAGGTTGAGCACCTTTTTGATATTATCAATAAGCTGCGTGCAAAGGGCGTAGCAATGGTTTACATCAGCCATAAGATGGAAGAAATTCTTCGTATCTCTGATGAAGTAACGATCATGCGAGACGGTCAGTGGATTGCAACAGAAAAAGCGGAAGATCTGACAACAGATAAAATCATCAAACTGATGGTAGGCCGTGATCTGACCCATCGTTTCCCTCCGAAGACAAACGTTCCCGGGGAGCCTCTGATGGAAGTAAAGAATCTGACCGGTAAATATATGCCCAGCTGTATTGATGTAAGCTTTGAATTACGAAAAGGTGAGATTCTGGGTGTGGCAGGTCTGGTGGGCAGCCGCCGTACGGAACTTCTGGAAACGATTTTTGGTATTGCAAACCATGAAACTGGTGAGATTCTGAAAAATGGCAAACCAATTCAGAATAAAACACCGAAAGATGCCATCAAAAACGGCTTTGCCATGCTGACAGAAGAACGTCGTGCAACAGGTATTTTTGGCGGTATGGGTATCCTGTTTAACTCTGTCATCGCAAATATTAAGGGGTATAAGAAGGGCCTCATTCTTTCTGATTCCAAGATGAAGCTGGATACACAGTGGGTCATCGATAGTATGAAGGTAAAAACTCCCAGCCAGAAAACACATATCCGTTCTCTGTCCGGCGGTAACCAGCAGAAAGTTATTATTGGCCGCTGGTTGCTGACAAAACCTGATATTCTGCTGCTGGATGAACCTACGCGTGGTATCGACGTAGGCGCAAAATATGAAATCTATCAGCTGATTATCAATCTGGCAAATGAAGGTAAGGGTGTTATGGTGGTTTCTTCCGAAATGCCTGAACTTCTGGGGATTTGTGACCGTATTATGGTTATGAGTAATGGTCATCTGGCCGGCATTCTTGATATCAAGGATGCAACGCAGGAAGAAATCATGCGCCTTGCTGCGATGTATGTATAAAAGGGAGGTAACATTAGTATGAATAAAACAAAAAAGTGGAATGAGTATCTGCTTGATTACGCCCTGTATGTAATTCTGGGTCTGATGATCGTGGGTGTAGTGATTGCGGAACCTTCTTTCCTTTCTATGAATAATATGTGGAAGATCCTGGCGCAGGCTTCCACAAGAGGTATTCTGGCACTGGGTGTTGCAGGTATGATCGTTTTGGCAGGTACTGACCTGTCTGCAGGCCGTATTCTGGGCTGTGGTGCAGCCATTTCCGCGTCCCTGCTGCAGAGCGTAACCTATGCATCCCGTATGTATAAAGGCATTACAGATCCTCTGCCACTGTGGGTTCCCCTGCTGCTGTCTATCGCAGTATGTGTGTTTTTCTGTCTGATCAATGGTTTTGGTGTTGCGAAGCTGCATATGCATGCCTTCATCATTTCCCTGGGTACACAGCTGATCGCTTACGGTGTGCTGTGTCTGTATATCGATAGCCAGGAAGGCGGCGCACAGCCTCTGGCAAGCTTAGACCCCAGATATATTGAACTGGTAAACGGCTGGACATTGGGTATGCCAAATCTGGTTTGGTTCCTGTTGATCTGCTCGGCGATCATGTGGGTTATCTGGAATAAAACGACCCTTGGTAAAAATATGTTTGCCATTGGCGGCAATACAGAAGCGGCAGCTGTTTCCGGCGTAAACGTAGCAAAAAATATCATGCTGATCTATCTGGTTGCAGGTATTCTGTATGGTATCGCAGCTTTCCTGGAAGCTGGCCGTATCCAGTCCGTAACAACAGCAACAGGTACAAACTATGACTTGGATGCGATCTCTGCCTGCGTAATCGGCGGCGTATCCTTCAATGGTGGTGTTGGTACCATCCCCGGTATCCTGATCGGTGTAGTTATCCTGCAGGTGATCAACTATAGCCTGTATTATCTGGGTGTAAACGCATATCTGCAGTATATCATCAAAGGTTTGATTATCGTTCTGGCAGTAGCGATTGACGTTCGTAAATATATTGCGAAAAAATAATCTTACATAATCAAGGTAACGATTCCCTCCGGCATCCCGGGGGGAATTGTTGCAAATGGAAGGGAGGCCGAGATCTTTGGAAGAAAGGAAGAAAAAACGGCTGACAGAAGAAGAATTGCTGGCAAAACAGCATGAGCTTGAAGCAAGAGAAGAAGAATTGCAGAGAAAAGAAAGTAAGCTGCAAAAGATAGAAGATAAAATTACAAAAACAAAGCATGGTATGTATGATCGAATCGATGTTTCTGTAGCAACAATGGATAAGATCATTGCAGTAGTTGGGGGATTGCTGATCCTTGCTGTTTTTGCAGGTATTTTTCTGGAATAAGGGTGAGAAAAGATTTATTTTAAGAAGAATACATAATGAGGAATTTGTAATAAAAAATGGGAAAATTGTGGAAGCGATTCTTACGATAGATGAGTTTGAAACGATTCGTCTGGTAGATTATGAAGGGTTCTCTCAGGAGAAATGTGGTGCCAAAATGAATGTTTCCCGCGCAACAGCTCAGAGGCTCCATCGTTCTGCCCGCCGTAAAATAGCGGCGGCACTGGTAGAAGGACGGCCTTTGCGCATTGAAGGTGGAGAGTACAAAATCAACAAAGAATAGGTCACAGGAGGCGATTGCGTCTGTGATCAGAAGGAGGATCACAAAATGGGACTGAATACACTTTTTCTTGCCCATAAATTTGTCTCTGAGCATGTGCAACCGGGGGATTTCTGCATTGATGCAACAGCAGGGAAAGGCAGAGATACGGTGTTTTTATGCGAGCTTGTGAAAGAAAGCGGCAAAGTGCTGGCCTTTGATATTCAGCCGGATGCTGTTGCGCAGACAAAATCCCTGATCTCTGAACGGGGATATGAGCAGATCGCATCGGTGATCCTTGACAGCCATTCCAATATGGAACGATATGCATCGGCTGAAACGGTAGATTGCATTATGTTCAATTTTGGCTGGCTGCCCGGAGGAAATCATAAAATTTTTACCCGTCCGGACACCAGTATTCCTGCTATAGAGGCAGGGCTTCGACTGTTGAAGCCGGGCGGTGTGATGTCCTTGTGTATTTATTATGGCGGTGAAAGCGGTTATGAAGAACGGGATGCCTTGCTGGCATATCTTGCATCGATTGATAATCGAAAATATACCGTGATTGTCAATACTTTTCATAATCGTACCGGTGATCCGCCGATTCCGGTGTATATTTATAAAGAGATATAAGGATAGTTTTTTATGGCCGTATGTGTTAAAATTGTGATATTCCGAAAGGAGGTATCACGATGAAGCTCATCGCACCGGATTATTATACGAAATTTAAATGTATCGCTGATCGATGTAAGCATAGCTGCTGTATCGGTTGGATTATCGATGTAGATGCGGATACATTGGCATATTACCATAGCATCACTGGCCCTTTGGGGGAACGCCTGAAAAAAGGGATCGATGAAAGCGGAGAAACGCCTCATTTTATTTTGGGGGAACAGGAACGCTGCCCTTTTCTGAACCGAAATGGTCTCTGTGATCTGATTATCGGCCTTGGCGAGAAGAACCTGTGCCAGATCTGCACAGATCACCCCCGTTACCGTAATTTTTATTCCGACCGTACAGAAATTGGCCTTGGTCTTTGCTGTGAAGCGGCCGGTGATTTGATTCTGAAACGGCAGGAGAAAATGACATTGGTGGTTCTGGAAGAGGATGGGGAAGAAGAAGCATTGCAGGCTCCGGATGAATCCCTGCTGCTTTGGAGAGAACAGCTTCTGCAAATCGCTCAGGATAGAGGCCGAACGGTAGAAGAGCGGGCTTCTGCCATACTGAAAGCAGCAGAAATGACGATTCCCGAAAGAAGTCTGGTGGAGTGGGCAGAGATTTATCTGAAACTGGAACGTCTGGAAACAAGCTGGACAGATCGTCTGGATGAACTGAAATCTACAGATATTTCCGTTGCACCTGCCTTGGATACACCCGAATGGGAAATCGCCTTGGAGCAGCTTTTGGTTTATTTCCTGTATCGTCAGCTGCCTTTTGCTCTGGATGATGGAGAATATGAAGGCAGAGCAGCTTTTTGCGTGCTGAGCTATCAGATGATCCGTGATCTTTGCCGCGTCCATGCTGTTTTGCATGGCAGCGTGAATCTGGATGATCTGGTGGAGATTGCCCGTCAGTATTCCGCAGAGATCGAATATTCCGATGAAAATGTGGAAGCATTGCTGGATGCTTTGTTTGGAGAATAAAATGATTGAAAAGTCACCTTGCGGTGGCTTTTTTCTTTTGGGAAATCATAAAAAAATCTTAAGAAAAAAGGGTGGTTATTGACAAATAAAAAGTGTAAGTTTACACTATTTATATACTTTTGTTTTCGTGGTTGAAGGAGACGATAAATGGAAAGCAGGTGAAAGCATGAAGCTGTCCTCTTTTATATATTTTGCAAAATTCGGGATCAAAACGATCTTGTTCAGAAAAAAAGAACCGATCCTCGGAACGGTCATCCTTACGGATCAATGCAATCTAAAGTGCAAGCATTGTTCTGTCAATAATATCACTGCGGTCATCCATCCTTACGAACAGATCAAAGGGGAAATGCAGCAGTTATATGATATGGGCATCCGCATCCTGTTTTTCTGCGGCGGAGAGACTTTTCTCTGGCAGGATGGGAAGAAAACCCTGCGGGATCTGGTGGTGGAGGCAAAGCAGATGGGCTTTCTTATCGTCAATGTGGTCACCAACGGAACATTTCCCATTGACCTGCCGGAAGCAGACCTGATTCTGCTCAGTCTGGACGGCGACAGAGAACGGCATAATATTATCCGCGGGGATACCTATGATACTATCATGGAGAATATTAGAAATGCCACGGCGGATAATATCTGTTTTTACATGGCCATCAATCAGATTAATAAAGATGCTGTGGAGCATGTATGCAAAACCGCCAGAGATACCAAGCATGTGCGGGCGGTTTCCTTCAATTTCCATACACCGTATCCTGACACAAAAGAACTGGCTCTTTCCAAAAAGGAAAAGAGGGACTGCTGCGATGTGATCCTGCGGATGATGAAAGAGGGCGCACCCGTCTTCAATCTGAAAGGTGCATTCCCGTATCTGATCGAAAACACATTTCCGACACCTTGTTATCAGTGCGTCGTCATAGAAAATGGAAAAATCAGCACTTGCGGCAGGTGTATCGATGTGCCGGGATTATGCGAGCAATGCGGTTATTTCTTCGTGGCCGAGTATACGCTTTTGTTCCGCGGCAACCCGAAAATTCTGTTGGAAATGCTGAAAACATATCTGAAATATATCTGAGGTGGCTTATGAGTATCATTACTGACCTGACCAGAATGTGGCTGACCCGTTCCGGGAAGCCATTTGTTTTTACAAATACATATGATGAGAACCTGCCTTATGCCGATTGTCAGGGGCTTGGGCTGTATGTTCATATTCCTTTCTGCAGGAAGGTCTGCGATTTTTGTCCTTACTGTAAGGTGGTCTATGAGAAGGAAAAATGTGACCGTTATATCGATGCCCTGCTGCAGGAGATCCGTATGGTTGGTTCTCAGTATACGGAGAAAAAGCAGGTGACCAGCCTGTATTTTGGCGGCGGTACGCCTGCACTGGCAGCAGACCGTCTGCAGGAGATCATTGAGACGATCGAAGGGTATTTTTACATTACGGAAGGGATCGGTCTGGAACTTCACCCCGATAATGTGACCATATCGACGCTGCAGAAGCTAAAAGAGGCGGGGGTAACAAAAATCAGCATCGGCATCCAGTCTTTTCAGGAGAAATATCAGACGATCCTCGGCAGAGAGAAGGTGGATATTTCTGCCATGGCAACGGCCCTGTCTCAGGTACCTTTTGAAACGGTATCCATGGATTTTATCTTTGCCTTGCCCGGGCAGACCGATGAAGATTTGAAAGCAGACATCGCACTAGCCTTTGCCAATGGCGCAAATCATATTGCGATTTATCCTTTCATCGATTTTTCTTTTACATCCAGCGAGGTGCCTGTTATGGGGAAAAAAGAAAAGCGAAAGCTCATGGATGAGATTACGAAATATTGTGAAGATATGGGGTATCACAGGGATTCCATCTGGACGTTTTCCAACATAAAAACAGCCAGATATTCCTCTATGACGAGGGATCATTTCCTTGGCTTTGGCTGTTCGGCTACAACGTTGCTGCAAAAACAGTTCAAGATCAATACCTTTTCCATAGAGGAATACTGCAAAAGAATCAATGATGGAAAATTACCAACTTCCCTGACGCTGCGGTTTTCCCTGCGCCAGCGGATGGTATATTATCTCTTCTGGACGGCTTACAGTACCAAAGTGGATGAGCAGAGTTTCGAAAGATTCTTTGGTGTTCCGCTGAAAAAAATGTATGGATTCGAACTTTTTCTTGTGAAATGTCTGGGATTTCTTACGGAAAAAGATGGTGTCTATTCCATGACGAAAAAAGGTGCATTTTATTATCATTATTATGAAAACTTTTATACATTATCTTATATTGATAAAATGTGGGGGATTATGCGGAAAGAAGCTTTTCCGAAAAAAATAGAATTGTAAACTTGCTTGAAAAAGGAAAAACAGCCATCGGAGATGACTGTTTTTCTTTTGGTGTTTTTATATGTATTTGAGAGTTTGTTTATTCTTCTGTCTGTTTTGCTGCATATTTTTTACCTGCATGGATAATGCCAAAGAAGTAAACAACTGCGATCACACCTGCAATTACATAGGAAGTATGCAGGCCCAGACCGAAGCCGATTTTCTGGCTCAGCAGGAAGGAAGAGATGATAAACAGATAGAATGTACCGGGCAGCAGAGAAATCAGACATGCAAATTTAGGCGCACCTTTTTTTGCACTCAGATAGATGCTGATAGCCGCGAAAGCAAATACGGCGATAGTCTGGTTTGCCCATGCAAAATATCTCCACAGGATATTGAAGCCTTCTGCGTTTGTTTTTGCATAAACCAGAATGAAGATAACGGGAATAAACATTGCCAGTGTTACCAGAACACGGTTTTTAGAGGATTTCTGATCGATGTGCAGATAATCTGCGATCATCAGACGGCAGGAACGAAGGGCTGTATCGCCGGAAGTAACGGGAAGTACGATAACACCCAGAATAGCGATGATACCACCAATAGGGCCCAGAATATCTTTGGCAACTTCACCGACAACGGCTGTTGCACCGCTGACAGAACCTGCATTGTAAATACCCATAGCAGCTGCAGCCCAGATCATAGCGATCAGACCTTCCAGAATCATCATCCAGTAGAAAGTGAATTTACCTTCTTTTTCGGAACGAACGCTTCTGCCGATCAGTGTACACTGTGTAGAATGGAAGCCGGATGTGATACCGCAGGCAACAGTTACAAAGAATACAGGGATGAAAGGTGTGCCTACACCTGTGTTGCCGGCTGCTTCCCACATGGGATACATGTTGAACAGGCCGCTGAAACCACCGGACAGATCCAGATTTGTCAGTTCATAGCCTTTTACGAAAATACCACCGAAAACGCCAACGGCAGACAGCAGCAGGATCGCACCGAAGATAGGATAGATACGGCCGATGATCTTATCGATGGGGAACAGTGTTGCGATCAGATAATAAGCCAGGATCACTGCATAAATGACCCAAGTCCAGATGCTTACACCTTCCAGACCAACGATCTGGCCTGCGAACAGGTCGCCGGGTGTATATGTAAATACTGCACCAACCAGAAGCATCAGGAAGCAAAGGAAGATGTTATACAGGTGATATACTTTGTTGCCGAGAAATTTTTTCATGATACCGGGCATCTGTGCACCGTCCTGTCTCAGGGACATCATACCGCTCAGGTAATCGTGTGTTGCACCACTGATTACACAGCCGATAGGAATGGTGAGAAAAGCGATGGGGCCAAACAGGATACCCTGAATGGGACCAAAGATGGGGCCTGTACCGGCAATATTTAACAGGTTGATCAGCGCATTTTTGAATTTGTTCATAGGAACATAGTCTACGCCGTCTTCATACTTTACAGCAGGTGTCTGTCTGTCATCGGGTTTAAAAATACCTTCGACAAATTTGCCGTATAAAAAGCCGCCGAGTAATAAGATTACTAACCCAATTAAAAATGTTGTCATAATATAATACCTCCTTATGCACCGCTCTCTTTGGGTGGGAGAGAGGGTGTTCTTTTGTATAAATACATTATGGAATCATTCCGTCGTTCATTTTAACAGAAAAAATGTTTGTTTCAAGAGGATAAATGTCTTTTTGGCAACTTTTCGTATATTTATAAATTAAAATTAAATTATACCTGAAATTATTTTTCTTTTTTATATTTTTTTGGTAATTTTGAAAATGATTTGAAATTATTTATGTAAACGTGTTGTTAGCACGAAATATGTAAAAAAAGAATGAATTTTAATAAATTTAATGAAAATTAAATAAAAAAATCTATGAATCCATGTAGTAATATTGGCTCAGATTATACTATTCATAAAATATCTGATAGAAAAAAGGAATGAGGAGATAAGAACAGGGGATTTTTGTATACAGAATAATTGTATTTTTTTGTGCACATTGTTTACATATATAAGTTTACATATTTATAAAATCCCCTCTGCATACAGAGGGGATCGTGTCAAAGAGAAGATGTTTTTCTGAATTGAAAGGGAGTGATGCCTGTTTGTTTTTTAAACATGGCAATAAAATGGCTGGGTTCTTCAAAGCCTACCTGTTCAGCAATGGTCTGGATCTCCATGCGGGTTTTGGTCTGCAGCAGCTCTTTTGCCTTGGATATTCTGTAATTGGTCAGATATTCATACACGGAGCAGCCGATAAAACGGCGGAACAGTCGGGAAAGATATTGGGGGGTTACATAAACTTTGCTGCTTAATTCCTGCACAGTCAGTCTGGAGGAGTAGGATGTTTGAATCTCTTTAATCGCAGGAGCGACATATTTCATATATAAAGGATTTTCGGCAAAGTCATCGGTATAGATCCCTTCTACAAACTCCATCAGGAGACGATAGCACTCAACAGAAAGAGCCTTGGTGGCGGCAGGGGAGTTTTTGTACTTTATAATAATGTCAGAAATGATCTCCGCGATCCTTGCGCCTTGTTCCTGCTTGATAAATATGATTTTTCTGTTTTCCAGAATACTGTCAATGTTGTTTTCCATGCTTCCGGCAAAGGTGATAAAGCAGGTTGTCCACTTTTCTGATATTTTTTGGTAAGAATGACTGATAAAAGGGGCAATGAGAACACCTTCTCCTTCATTTAAGATATACTTTTTTCCTTGAATGATGATTTGGCCGCTGCCGTTTTCTGTTTGCAAATAATGGTATCCGGGGTAACCGGAGGAACGGATGACATGCTCCTGATCCCAGTTGTTTCCGACACTATCAAAGGTAAAGGGTTCCTTCGCAACTGTGTTTTTAAAATAGATTGGCATAAGATCACCTGTTTCGAAATATTATATTATTTAGTCTAACATGTGATACTTCTTTTTGTCTATAGGGTGTATAATTTCAGCAACAAAGAAATTTTGCAATTACAAAAGATATATGAGGTGACAAACTATGAAAAGCACATTCAGCCGCATTTTGTATGGCGGGGATTATAATCCCAACCAGTGGCCCAAAGAAATTTGGGAAAAAGATATGGAATATTTCAAGGATGCCCGTATTAACAGTGCAACCATCAATGTTTTCTCCTGGGCAAAGATCCAGCCTTCTGAAGATGAATATTACTTCGATGAACTGGATGAAATCGTAGAAATGCTGAGCAAAGAAAACTATGATATCGTGCTGGCAACTTCCACAGGGGCTATGCCCGCTTGGCTTTACAAGAAATATCCTGAAGTGGCAAGAACCGACTATGAAGGCCGCCATCATAAATTTGGCCAGCGTCATAACGCATGTCCCAATTCCCCTGTTTTCCAGAAATATGCGAAGGCACTGGCAGAACAGCTGGCAAAACGCTATGGCGATAATGAACATGTGAAATGCTGGCATATCAGCAATGAATACGGCGGTGAATGCTACTGCGAAAACTGTGAAAAGGCATTCCGCGTGTGGCTGAAGAATAAATATCAGACGATCGAAGCACTGAACAAGGCATGGAATCTGGAATTCTGGGGTCATACCGTTTATGACTGGGATGAAGTTGTTCTGCCCAATGCGCTGGGGGATGGTATGGAAAATGGCAAGGACACTGCTTTTGCGGGCCTCTCCGTAGATTATCGCAGATTCATGTCCGAAAGCATGCTGAACAACTACAAAATGGAAAGAGATGTGATTCGTCAGTATGATAAAGAAACGCCTATTACAACAAATCTGATGGGTACTTATAAACTGCTGGATTACTTCAAATGGGCAAAGGAAATGGATATTGTTTCCTGGGACAACTACCCCGCCTATAACACACCTTGGAGCCTGACTGCGATGACCCATGATCTGATGCGCGGTCTGAAGGATGCCCCCTTCATGCTGATGGAACAGACACCCAGCCAGCAGAACTGGCAGCCTTACAATTCCCTGAAAAAGCCCGGCCAGATGCGTGCCCAGAGCATGCAGACGATTGCTCACGGTGCAGATACGATTCAGTTCTTCCAGCTGAGACGCAGTGTTGGCGGCTGTGAAAAATTCCACGGCGCAGTAATCGCTCATGTAGGTACAAATAATACAAGAGTATTCAGAGAAGTGAAGCAGCTGGGCGAAGAACTGGAACGTCTGGGCACTTCCACACTGGGCTCTGTGAATAAAGCGGATGTCGGCATCGTGTTTGACTGGGATAACTACTGGGCATTGGAATACACCAGCGGCCCTACAGAAGATCTGACCTATGTAGAACAGATCCACCAGTATTACAAATACTTCTATGATAAAAATATTGGCGTAAATATGATCCCCTTCGATGCAGATTTCAGCAAATATAAAGTTGTGGTTGCACCTGTTCTTTATATGATAAAAGAAGGTATGAAAGAAGCACTGACAGAGTTTGTGAAAAACGGCGGCGTTTTGATCACAACTTTTATGAGCGGTCTGGTAGACCAGTCCGACAATGTTTACTTAGGTGGCTATCCTGGTCCTTTGAAAGAAATGGCAGGGGTATGGGTAGAAGAAATCGATGCACTGGCACCGGAATATATGAATAAAGTCACATTTGCCGACGGTACAGAAGTTCCCTGCAACCTGCTGTGTGATGTGATGCATCTGGAAGGTGCGGAATGTCTGGCGACATACGCAGAAGATTTCTATGCAGGCACGCCTGCTGTAACGAAAAACCAGTTTGGCAAAGGCTATACCTATTATATCGGCACAAACATGAATGGTGACGGTATTGCAAAAGTTCTGGATATGGCCGTTGCCCAGGCAGATGTTTCTTCTGTGATCCAGGAAGAAACAGAGCTGGAGGTAACATGCAGAAAAGCAGATAACTGTACCTATTATTTTGTTCTGAATTTCAAAGATAAAGATATCGAAGTACCTTCCTGCTTCGTAGGCTGCGAAGATGCCCTTACAGGTGAAATCGTAGCATCCGGAAAGATGATGAAAAAATATGATGCAATGATCTTCTCTCTGCCCAACTGATTTTTTCGGTAATCTATATCTCCGATGCCGGAAGGGGAACCTTTTGGCCTATAAATAAGAAGAAGGACCGGGGTCATAAAAAGGGCCATCCTGAAAAGGATGGCCCTGCTTTTATTTGCAGACTCCGGAGAATCAGATATCTTGAATCGTTTCATGCAGTTCCTGCAGAGAACGAACAACACCGCAGCCGGGTTTATGCATGGATTCAATGCCGCTGACAGTAGCTTTTGCCGCGGCCATGGTGGTGATATAAGGGATTTTCTTGCGGATCGCCGCTTTGCGCAGATAACTGTCGTCGGCTGTTCCGTCAGCCCCAATGGGGGTATTGATGATCAGATCGATCTTGCCGTTGGTAATCAGATCGGTCGTATTCGGTCTGCCGCCTTCGCTGATTTTATAAACAAATTCAGAGACGATATGGGCATCAGACAATGCTTTCTGTGTCCCCTTTGTTGCATAGATTTTAAAGCCGGCTTCGTCAAAGCCCTTTGCAATTTCGGCCAGTTCGGCCTTGTCTTTTTCGCAGACGGAAATCAGCACGGAACCGCCCATGGGCAGTTTTGTCTGGGTTGCTTCCTGCGCCTTGAAGAAGGCTTCGCCGTAAAACTGGGACAGACCCAGTACTTCGCCGGTGGAGCGCATTTCAGGCCCCAGAACGGGGTCAACTTCCTGGAACATATTGAACGGGAATACCGCTTCTTTGACACCGTAGTAAGGAATTTCTCTTTCCTTCAGGGCAGGAACGGGCGATGTTCTTCCTGTCAGTTCGCTGGTTACGATATCGATGGCCAAAGGCACCATACGGATGTTGCAGACTTTGGAAACCAGAGGTACCGTACGGGATGCTCTGGGGTTGGCTTCCAGAACATATACCTTGTCGTTTTCGATGGCGTATTGCATGTTCATCAGACCTTTTACGCCCATTTCTTCAGCGATCTTTCGGGTGTATTCCTTGATCGTTTTTACATTTTCTTCGGAAATGTGTCTGGAAGGAATGATGCAGGCGGAATCGCCGGAATGAACCCCTGCCAGTTCGATGTGTTCCATCACGGCAGGAACAAATGCGTGGGTGCCGTCACTGATGGCATCGGCTTCGCATTCCATGGCGTGGTTCAG
>CALFPN010000108.1 GCA_937919015.1 uncultured Clostridia bacterium | reverse complement strand
CCCGGAGGAGAGCCAACCATACGGGAAACACTGTGTTTTTCCATATATTCCGACATATCGATACGCACCATGGCATTTTCATCGCCAAACAGTGCCTCTGCCAGTGCCTTGGAAAGCTCCGTTTTACCTACACCTGTGGGCCCCAGGAACAGGAAAGAACCAATGGGTCTGTTGGGATCTTTCAGTCCAACACGACCGCGGCGCACTGCTTTGGAAAGGGCTCTGACCGCCTCCTGCTGGCCAATGACACGCTGATGCAGGGTTTCTTCCAAACGCAGAAGTCTCTGACTTTCTTCTTCTTTCAAACTTTGTACAGGAATACCTGTCCAACGAGAAACCACCTCTGCCACACTTTCCTTTGTGACAATGGTTTCATTCTGATGATCTGTTGCCCATGCATTTTTCGCTGCTTTCAGGCTGAAACGCAAACCATCCTGCTGTTTTTTGATATCAGCAGCCTTTTCAAAATCCTCTGTTTTAATAGCATCTTCTTTTTCCTTTTCCATTCTTTCAATAGCCTGCTCCAGCTGCATGATCGCAGTGGGTGGTGTATAGGCATGCAGACGCAAACGAGATGCGGATTCATCGATCAGGTCGATGGCTTTATCGGGCAGGAAACGATCCGCCACATAACGGGCAGATAATTTTACGGCAGCTTCGATGGCTTCTCCGGAAATTTTCACTTTATGATGTGCTTCATATTTTTCTTTTAATGCCGTCAGCATCTGGATCGCCACTGGTTCTGTGGGCTCTTCCACACGAACAGGCTGGAAGCGACGCTCAAAGGCTGCATCCTTTTCGATATGCTTGCGATATTCTTCCAGTGTCGTTGCGCCAATCAGCTGGATCTCTCCCCTCGCCATAGCAGGCTTCAGAATGTTGGAGGCATCGATGGCCCCTTCGGCCGCCCCCGCACCGATGATCGTATGAATCTCATCTACAAAAAGGATGATATTCCCATCTGCACGGACTTCTTCCAAAGCTTTTTTCATGCGTTCTTCAAATTCACCACGATATTTGGAGCCTGCAACCATAGCGGACAAATCAAGACTGAAAATCTTTTTGTTTTTCAGTGTATCTGGAATATCTCCCTCTGCAATCTTCTGTGCAAGCCCCTCTACAATGGCCGTTTTTCCGACACCTGGGTCACCGGTCAGACAAGGATTATTTTTTGTTCTTCTGCTCAAAATTTGTACAATGCGTTCAATTTCATTGTTTCTGCCAACGATAGGATCAAATTTCCCCTGCTTTGCCAGCGTGGTCAGGTCTCTGCTGAATTTCTCCAATGTTTCTGTTGCAGATTTTTCTTCTTTTTCCGGGTTTTCATGCATCCCTCTTGCCCCAGCAGGCTGGGCATCGCTTTCTCCCAGCATCAGCATGATATCTTCATACAATGTCTGAATATTCACGCCCAGACCTGTCATGATTTTCACCGCCAATGTATCTGTTTCTCGAAGCAGCGCAATCAGGATATGTTCTGTTCCGACCAGATCCGCTCCCATATGAATGGCTTCCTGCGCACTCATATCAATCACATGTTTCGCGCGAGGAGTATACATTACAGGGCCATCCTGTTTTTGATTGCCGGACATTTCAGAAATCCGCTCCATCACCTGATGGTAGGTAATATTCTGGCTCTCCAGTGCCTTTGCAGCAGTGCTTTCCTGCACCAGCGTCAGCCCTAGCAGAATATGTTCTGTACCAATATATCCGTTCCCAAGAGTACCTGCGGCTTCTTTCGCTCTTGCCAATACATCCTTGGCTTTTTTTGTGTAATTTTGCATTTCTTTCACCTTCCTCGGTTAGTTTGTTAGCCAACTAAAGTTGTGACTGCTAATTTATGTTAGAAAATAAAAGAACCGCCATTGGTTCTTTTATTATTTTTTCAATTCAGTTTTTAATTATATACCAATTTACTATAAAATGCAAAGGATACTTTATGCCTCTTTCTTACAAATCCCTTAATTCTTCAGCAAAAAGAGAAAAGGGTTCTTTCTCCGGTTTTGCAGTCAGGGAAAAGGGCTGTTTTGTTTTGGGATGTATTCCTTCCAGCTTGTAAGACCAGAGGGCAATCTCCGTTTTCCCTCTTTTGGGGAAATTTTTATGATATTTTTTATCGCCCCAGATGGGAAAACCGCCATAAGAAGTCTGGACGCGGATCTGATGGTGACGGCCCGTTTCCAATTTGATCTCCGCCAGAGTCAGCCAGCCCATATCCGTTTCCTTTTCTGCGATTCTTCTATAATGGAGAACAGCTTTTTTGGCCCCCTTTCTATCTTTGGAAACCACTTCCGAAAGATTGGTACGGGCATTTTTCAAAAGATAGTTTTCCAAAGCACCCTGTTCCGCAGGCAGTTTCCCGCAAAGAACAGTCAGGTATCTTTTATTCAGTCTATTTTCCTGTAAGTCTTTTGATAATATTGCTTCCGCTTTCTTCTCCTTTGCAAACAGCATTACCCCGCCGACAGGTCTGTCCAGACGATGTAGCAGACCAAGGGGCCGTCCGGCATATTCCTCCAGCTGGGAAAGCAGATCCGGATCTCCCGTTTTATCTGCCTGTGCGGGCATTCCCTGCGGTTTTACTACAGCCAGCATATATTCGTCTTCAAAAAGGATGTTCATTTCTTACACTTCCTTTAACACCGCTGCACTCTTAGGCGGCAGCGTCAATTCTGCAAAACCGTTTTTTACAGGACACTGGAAGCCAAAATCTGTAAATCCTTCCTGACTTGTCATCAGCCAGTTTTCCAATGTCGTATGCAATGCCATCCCTATTTCCCATACAGGAACAGAGACTGTACGGCTTTCATCATTATTATTCAGTACGATTAGGAATTTATTTTCTCTGTCAAAGCGTCCATAGGCAATTACTCCATAGGCACCATAAAGATGGTGAAGAGAGCCATGACGCAAAACAGGATTTTCCTTCCTAAGATAGATGGCTTCCTTATGGAATTTGATCAAGTCATGATCTTCCCTGCCCCAAGGATAAGTACGGCGGTTATCAGGGTCTGTCCAACCGACTAAACCTGCTTCATCCCCATAATATACCGTAGGTGCGCCCGGCCATGTCATCTGCAGCAGAACCGCTTCCCGTAGCACAGCCTTATCGATATCTTTAGCTGCTGCTTCGCTGCCCTCTGTCTGCAGTCGGCCTACGTGCCTATTTGTTCTGGTCAGGAAACGGGAATGATCGTGGTTGGAAAGCTCATTCATAGATGTCATCAGAGACTGGATGGGCAGTTTTCCCATTTGATAGATCATAGAACCCCAGAAGACATCTGCATTGTTATACATATCTTCCCTTTTTTCGGTACTGTGCTTCGAAACACCGGTTAAAAACCATGTTACAGGTTCCATAAATGCGTCATAATTCATGATGGAATCCCATTCATTCCCCTGCAGCCAACCTGCTGCATCACCATAATGTTCTGCCAAAATCAATTTATCCTCGGAAACACTTTTTACGGCATCTCTGAATTCAGCCCAGAATTTATGGTTAAACTCGGAAGTTTTTCCCAAATCGGCCGCAACATCCAGTCGCCATCCGTCGGCGTGGAAAGGTGCGGAAACCCATTTTTTACCGATTTCCAGAATCTCATTTTTCAGTTCGACACAGCCTTCTTCATTCAGCTTGGGATGGTTTTCATACCCCCACCAGCCTTCATATGTGCCGTCTTCTTTCCAATAGAAATAATCTCGATAAGGGCTTGTTTTATTTTGATATGCCCCTTTCACAGTTTTCTTATAAAAACCTTCTCTGTCCAGCCATTTATGGAATGCACCACAATGATTGAACACACCGTCAACCAGAACACGGATGCCCTTTTTATGGGCCTTTTCTACCAATTCGACGAACAGCTTATCCGATGCTGTCAGATTTTCTTCGCTTGTTGTTCTGGTTACATACATAGATGCCTCTGCGTTGGTCATGGCACAATTTTTTAAAAGTCTACCGCCATCCTTTACAATCTTACCAAGGTGAGGATCGATATGATGATAATCCTGCGCATCATATTTATGATTGCTTGGAGAAACGAAAATAGGGTTAAAATAAATTACTTCTATACCCAGATCTTCCAGATAATCCAACTGATTGATTACCCCCTGCAGATCCCCGCCGTAAAAATGGTTCACATCTGTGGCGGAAGGCGGTGTATCCCAGTTTTTCACCTGTTCTACCATGCGTTTCAGATACAGATATTCATTGGTTTTTACATCGTTGGAAGGATCTCCGTTACAGAAACGATCAGGATAGATCTGATACATTACCGCACCTTTTGCCCAGTCCGGTGTCATAAAGTTTCGAATAATCTCAAATCTGCCTTCATCCTTAAATTCATCAAAATAACCGTATTTTGTATAAAAACCCTCTTCATCCCCATGCTGCAGACGAAAATAATAGGTTACCTTTTTTTCTGTAGGAGGAAGGGTTGTCTTATAATAGGCAAAAATATCATCTGTTTCCGCCAAATCCATCAGGTATTCCCTTTCATTTGTGCATAAAAAGACCGCAGAAAAAGTCTCTTTTCCGACACGAATAGAGATTTCAACCTCATCCGTGGAAAGAGGCTCTGCAGGAGAACGAAATTGCATTGTTTCGTCACTATATACAGCCTGAGAGCGGAATTGTTCCTCAGGCAAAAAGAAGCCGGATGCTTCGTGCTCTGGCATACATACACCACCTTAAAATATGATTAAAAAACTAATAATATTATACCTGTATACAAGGTGTTGTGTCAATTACAAGGGTACATAAGTCTTTCAGATTCTTTCAGAACCATTTCTAGAATCTTTTCATTTCAGGTTTTCTGCTTAAAATGAAAAAGAACAGCCTGCCGATGGCTGTTCTTTTCCAAAAGAGAAGGTATTTCTTATTGGGATCACATCACAATGTGATGCAGCACTGTAAAAAAACAGCGCAAATGTGAAAAGATTGGGGAGTCTTCACTCGACTATTATATCATGTGGGGTAAAAGATGTCCAGCAAAACTTATATTTATGTTAATTATAATCTATGCATAATCTTTCAAAAAAAGAAATATACCCTTTTACACGGAGGAGCTATTCGAAGCCTTAACTCATCAAATCGCTTAAAAGCTTTGCAAGATTCTCCTCTCCTGTCACTCGAATCCCTTCCCGTAGCTGCATTGCTTCACCATCCGGTAATGCAGAAAGGGGCAATTCTGTTTTTTCTTTCAGCCGGATGTTTTTTTGCACATCTTCATAAAATACCGCAAGAAATCCATCGCTTTCCCCAAGAATATATGTTTCACTGCTTAACCCATCTATTTTGCAGCGCAGAATCACTTTCTCAGGAGAAAAAAACATGATCTGCCAGCCTGTATAAATACTTTTCAGCTGTTCCATATCCAACCCCTGTAAAAATACTGGGGCCTGTTCAATTTGTTCTTTTATTGTTTTATCTTTGCTGTAAAAATACTGATAAATTATTTTTGTATTGGAATGAATCATCTGGTTTGTCTGAATGGTATGGTTTGCCCGAACAGCTTCCATCTGCTGCCCTCTTTCTCCCATCCGCAGCGTTACATAGTATCCTGCCAGCATAAAAAGCAGAAAGCTGCAGAATGCAGTAATCATCACTATTTTTCGCATACTACCACCTCTTTGCTGGAAGTATGGACAAATATTCTCCTTTCTATACAAAAAGGCTGTACAGAAAATTCCATACAGCCTTTGATTTGTTTTATATAATTATACTTAATACAATCTCAGATGAACAGGAACCCCGTTTTTGAATGTGCAAGGCAGTTCCCCCTGAATCAGGGGCAGTAAATAATCAATCATTTCCTGTGTTACATCGTTACCCGCTGCATTGATCCATGCATCAGGTACTTTTTTCACCTGATTTGCAATTTTTTCGATTTCCACAAAGTCAATTTCAAAGCGATAAGGGTCTGTAGAAGTTCTTTTGATGCAAGCCATTTTGCCTGTACCGCCGGAAATGCAGTAATCCGCTGCTGCGGCACCCAACAGTCTGGATTCATAAATATCAGATGCGGAAGCTACATGAGATGCACAACGCTGCATTACGTTCAGTTCGATGCTTCTAACTTTACAGCCGATTTCAAAACGAATGATTTCTTCCAGATAGCGGGAAGCACCTGCCAGAATCTTATGACCAAAAGCATCTGCAGCTCTGTTCTGCAGAGAATCTGTTACATAATCACCTTCTTCATTGCGAATCCCTTCGCTGACCGCAATGACGATAGAATGTTTTTCTGCCATTTTGCTTCTGACGTCGTCCAGAAACTGGTCAACAGAAAAAGGTCTTTCGCAAAGATAGATCAGATCGGGGGCAGTATCTCCATTCAGTCTGCCCAGTGCAGAGGAAGCAGTCAGCCAACCGGCATCTCTGCCCATGATTTCTACAATGGTAACAGAAGGCTGTGCATACACATTGCAGTCGCAGGAAATTTCAGACATAGTGGTTGCGACATATTTTGCTGCGGAGCCAAAGCCGGGGCAATGATCTGTTTCCATCAGGTCATTGTCGATGGTTTTGGGTGCACCGATAATTTTAATATCATCAATATGCATTCTTTCGCAGTACTGAGAAATTTTATGAACCGTATCCATGGAATCGTTGCCGCCGATATAAACAAAATATCCGATATCATATTTGCGGAAGATCTGAATGATTTTTTCATATTCGAAAGTACTTTCTTCAAAATCGGATAACTTCATACGGCAGGAACCCAATGCAGAGGAAGGTGTCTGACAAAGCAACTGCAGCACTTCAGGGTTAGACAGCTTATCATTCAGTTCAATCAGATTTCCTCTCATCAAACCCATGATGCCGTTTTCTGCGCCATAGATCCTGTCGATATTGCGATCTGCAAGGCCTTTTTCTACAACACCTACCAAAGTGGCATTGATGGCTGCGGAAGGACCGCCGGATTGTGCAACTAAAAGATTTTTCATATCAATTTTCCTTTCTAAAAGCAAAGGGATGCCCCCTATAAAAATTCTTTATGCTATGCATATTATAACATGTTCCTTTGTGATTGCAAGTTTGAAACAGAACGCTCTTTGCAATATAAATTTCTGAATAATAAAAGAAGAGACTTATCCTGATATCATTTTTCTCTGGTAACGTTTTCATAGAATGCCATCAGTTCTTCTTCCGTTGAGAACGTTGCCAGATACATCTGGTTGCCCATAGCACCGGAAAGGGCTTCGGGAATACGGTCTACCATTCTGATATGTGCACCATATCTTTCCATAATATCATCATGGGACATAACAAAATTTTTTTCATCACGCAGGCCGGCAAAGGCGCAGTGATTGGATTCTCCCTTGGGTTTTGTAGATCTGTCAAAGGCGATCATATCTGCCCAGATCTTATACACATCTGTGCTGTGGGCAAAGTTGATCATATCAGGAGAAAAGCCGCCGCTGGGACGCATATTTACCTCCAGTGCCATGATATCCCCCTTTTTGCCCAGACCTTCCTGATCCTGCAGCAGACGGAAAAATTCAAAGTGAACAAAGCGACTTTTTACATCAAAGGCCTTTACTGTGTCACGGCCGGCTTTGCGGGTATCTTCGGGCAGTTCCTTCAGGATGTAGTACAGAGAATTCTGTTTTTCATTTACGATATCCATGATGGAGCCAAGGGAAACATTCCCTGTTTCAAACATGATCTCACCTTTGGAGTCAATAATGGCATCATAGGAATTTACGATACCGTTTACGAATTCTTCCATGATATAAACAACACCTTCGTGTCTCTGTCCATAAAAGCTTTCCAGCTCTGCATCATTTTTAATTTTAAAATTGTGAGAAGCACCAACCCCATTATCAGGTTTCGCAACAACGGGATACCCAACTTCCGCAATGAATTTTCTGCAGCCTTCCAGATTGTCTACCAGATGATAGCGCGCAACAGGAATACCCGCTTTTTTATAATATTCCTTCATTTTGGATTTGAATTTGATCCGAGGAATATCTTCTGTTTGAAAACCTGTTGTAATATGGAAATCTGTGCGCAGCTTTGCATCTCTTTCCAGCCAGTATTCATTGTTGGATTCCAGCCAGTTGATATGGCCATATCGGAATGCAAAAAAAGCAACTCCGCGATACACTTCATCATAATTTTCCAGACTGCTTACCTTATAGTATTCATGCAGACTGTTCTTCAGTTCATTGCTCAGTTCGTCATAGGGCTGATCGCCAATCCCGAGCACACGCAGACCATTATCTTTCAGTTCTTTACAGAATTTCCAGTAGTTTGTAGGGAAATTCGGTGAAATAAAAATAAAGTTCTTCACAGGATGATACCTCCTTCTTTTGTATAAATATGATTTATTTAAATTTATATAATAATGTTTTCATAAAGAACGGGATCTGTCGTTCCCAGCTGGCCTCACAATGTTCTCCATAAGGAACAATACGGCTGTTTACCATGATCCCTTTTTGGATCAACAGTGATGTGATATCACCAAATGTACGATTCATTCCTTTATGGTTAAGCATCTCTGCGGAGCCATAATCCATATACAGCACAGTATCCGGCAACAGTTCTGCACGAGTGATCATTTCCTTTACTTTTCTGGGTGCAACCCACAGAGAGGGAGAAAGTGCCGCTGCTCTGGAAAAAACATGATTATATTGCAGTAGAGCATACAAACTCATCAGACCACCCATAGAACTGCCTGCGATAAAGGTATGCTCCCGGTCAGGCAGTGTACGAAAATGCGTATCTACAGCAGGTTTCAACTCATTTACATACCAATCCATTGTTACTTTGCCGCGACCTTCTATTTGCCCTACTTGTCCGTTCTGAAATGCAAACGGGGCATATTCCTTCAATCTGCCATTATTGGGGTCGTGACTGCATTCCACAGCCACAATGATCATCTGTGTGCGACTGCGGTTCATATATTTTTCCATCCCCCAGCTTTTGCCATAGGTTGCATCCTCGTCAAAAAACACATTGTGTCCGTCGAACATATATAGTACAGGATATCTTTTATTTTCATTATGAAAATAGGAATTTGGCAGATAGATATAAGTAAAACGTTCCTCGCTGCCCCCCAGCACCGGAAACGCCACTTCAAATCGTTCAGTCATAAAGATCTCTCCATTTCATCATTCATCTCTTCCAACGGAATATAACGTTATCAAAATAATATATCACAGTCAAAAAAAATTGACAAGAATGGCTTTTATCACAAAAAATGAAATCTATTCTTGGTTTCAAAAAAAACAATTTAGTCAAATTTTATATTTACACTTGAAATTGAGGGGGATATAATAAAAATAAACAAAAAATATTATGAAAGGCGGGGAAGGTTTGAAAAAGGAATTGAATACTCTCTTAGCTGATTTGAGAAACTATAAAGACAGACTTTCTGTTGCCTTGAAAATTGCAGATATTTCTATTTTTGAAGTCGATCTGAAACATCAGTTATATACCTTTTTTGAAAATTCAGAAAGTATTTTTGAAAAGAAAGGCTGCGATATCCTTTCTGACATCAATCAATATCAGAATCTTCCCTGGAATGAATATCTGACTGCAGTCAGTGTATATTTTACCCACCCGGAAGATACACAATTTATGGAAAATGCGTTCCGCTACATTATGACAGGACGCCCGATTTCCTTTGAAGCAAGATTAAAAGCCGGTAATACGGCTTATAAATGGTGTAAGGTGGATGTTGCCCCCGTTATGGAAGAAGATCAGCCAAGAAAAATGATTGGTATCATTTCTGATATCCATCATATGAAAAAGAGAATTGACTTTCTGGAAAATTCTGTGCATACAGACAATTTTACCGGTTTGTATTCCAAAAAACGTTTTGAGGAACTGTGTACCAGCGTTCTTGCCGGCAGAGAAAATTCCAAATGTGTCATGATGATCATTGATCTGGATTATTTTAAATCAGTTAATGATAATCATGGACATATGGCAGGCGACGAAGTACTGCTCTCTTTCTCACAGCATCTATCCTCGGTTGTGCGAAAAAAAGATATTGTGGCGCGATTCGGCGGGGATGAGTTTGTTTTGCTCCTGCTGGATGTTACAGGTATTGAAATCGGCAAACAGAAGGCTGAGGAGATCTTGCAGCTACATGATAACGATTATGGTATTACAAAAAGTATCGGTATGTCCCTCTTCCCTGATATGGGCAGAGAGTATGACGAATTGTTCCGCAAAGCCGATAAAGCCCTTTACAGAGCAAAACAAAAAAGAAATGCCTATTGCGTCTATGGCGAAGACGAGTAAAAAGACCGATGGAAGATTGAACCGAACCAGTAAAATCGGACAATAGTAAAAAGAGACCTCTTATTGTAGA
>CALFPN010000107.1 GCA_937919015.1 uncultured Clostridia bacterium | reverse complement strand
CATAGATCCAGTCGGAAATATCCATAACCAGATTCATGTGGTGTTCGATCATGAAAATCGTCAGGTTGAATTTATCGCGTACATCTCTGATGAATTCTGTCAGTTCGTCTGTTTCCTGAGGGTTCAGACCAGCCGCAGGTTCGTCCAGGAGAAGCAGTGTGGGTTCTGTTGCCAGCGCACGGGCGATTTCCAGATGTCTCTGTTTGCCGTAAGGCAGGCTGGAAGCGATCTCATCCTTTACATCATACAGGTCAAGGATTCTCAGCAGTTCCAGAGAGTCTTCTTTCATTTTCTTTTCTTCCTTACGGTTCAGACGGAAGGTGTCAGCAAAGATGTTTGCTTTCATTCTCATGTGTTTTGCGATGAGAACGTTTTCCAGTACAGTCAGTTCCTTGAACAGACGAATGTTCTGGAACGTACGGGCAATGCCCAGTTTTGTGATTTTATCAGGGGTAGGTTCCAGCGTTTTTTTGTATTTACCCTTGTTTTCCCCTGCGTAAAGTTTATCCATTTTCCCCTTGGGGAAGTTGGAAATGATGGTTTCACCGTGGAATTTTACTTCGCCGTTGGTAGGTGCATAAACGCCTGTGATGACGTTGAAGGCTGTTGTTTTGCCGGCACCGTTGGGGCCGATCAGGGAAACGATTTCGCCTTCTCTTACCTTCAGTGTCAGGTTATTTACGGCAACGACACCACCGAACTGCATTGTAATGTCTTTTACATTCAGGATGGTCTTTTTCTCACTCATTGCCTTCACCTCCTACGGGAGTTTTTTCTTTTTTATCCAGACGCTTCAGGATGAAGTTCCAGTTGAATTCTTTGGTACCCATGATGCCCTTGCGGAAGAACAGTACAACGATCATCAGAATGATGGAGAAGATAACCATACGGAAGCCTGTTTTGAACAGGGGGATCTGTACGCCGCCGATGAAGAAGGGCTGATCCAGAAAACGCAGCCACCATTCTCTCGCAGCGATTACGATGAAAGAGGAGATGATGGAGCCTGTCAGGGAACCCATGCCGCCGATGACCACGATCAGCAGGATGTTGTATGTCAGTGTTACGTTGAAGGTTGTGGAAGTGATGGCACCCATATACATGGCCATCAGCGCACCGCCCACACCGGCGAAGAAGGAGCTGATGATAAAGGACATCTGTTTGTGTTTTGCCAGATTGATCCCCATGGCCTCCGCCGCAATTTCATCCTCACGGATGGCTTTGAAGGCTCTGCCGTAGGAGGAGTTAATCAAGAGCCATACGATGAAAACGCAGATGGCTACTACGATGAAGGGGAAGAAGAAGCTGGGGAATCGGGGAATCAGTTTCAGGCCCAGAGAGCCGTTTGTGACACGGTTCAGAGGGGAAGAGCCCACAACGATACGAACGATTTCCGCGAAGCCCAGTGTGGCGATGGCGAAGTAATCACTTTTCAGTCTTAATACAGGGGCACCGATGAGGGCTGCCATCAGGGCGCAGATCAGACCCGCAACGATCAGAGCCGCGATGATGGGCAGTTCGATATTTTTCAGCCAGTCAGCCACGCCATACAGGTAATATACGCCGGGACGCTGTGCCGCGGGGATGGTGAAAATAGCGAATACATAAGCACCCAGAGCCATAAAGCCCGCCTGTCCCAGAGAGAACAGCCCTGTAAAGCCGTTCAGGAGGTTCATGGAAACGGCAACCAGCGCGTAAATGGCGCCCAGCTGCAGTACCGTACGCAGCATATCGGAGGAGGATGTGGTGGCATGGACGCCAACCAGCACCGCCGCTAAAAATGCAACACCAATGATGGAAAAAATGGTGGAAAGTTTCTGTTTTTTCTGTTCTGTCATTTCGTCCACCTGCCTTTACACTTTTTCTGTGATCTTTTCGCCGAACAGGCCGGTAGGCTTGAACAGCAGAACAACGATCAGCAGGATGAATGTGAATACGTCAGAAAATTCGGAATAGCCCGCAGCTTTGATGAAGGTTTCGGACAGGCCGATGACAAAGCCGCCCAGCATTGCGCCGGGAATGGAACCAATACCGCCGAATACCGCAGCGATGAAGCATTTTGTGCCGGGCAGGGAACCTACCAGAGGGTATACGGAGGGTCTGGGGGTGAAGTACAGGATGGAGCCAACTGCAGCAAGGAAACAGCCGATCACGAAGGTGAAGCTGATGACGCGGTTGATCTTGATCCCCATCAGCTGGCTTGTTTCAAAGTCCTTGGAAACAGCGCGCATAGCCATACCGATTTTGGTATGGTTAATCAGCTGCATCAGAAGGAAGACAAAGGCCAGTGTCAGAATGGGTGTGATGAATGTTACTACGGAAGTAGAGATACCGCCGATAGTGATGGATTTTGTAAGGAACTCGATTTTGGGATAGCCCTTGGGCAGTGCGGAGAACAGATATGTAGCCAGATTCTGCAGCAGGTAGGAAACACCGATGGCAGAGATCATGATGGACATACGGGGCGCACTTCTTAAGGGTTTATAGGCCACTCGCTCGATGACAACGCCGAGGACGACGGTGGCCACCAGAACGATGCCGATGGAAACATACCAGGGCAGCGCAAAGTCTACCATTGCAAAAATCATAAAGTATGCGGCCATCATAAAGATATCGCCGTGGGCAAAGTTGATCAGGCGCAGAATGCCGTAA
Organism: uncultured Clostridia bacterium; assembly: GCA_937919015.1. Lineage (GTDB taxonomy): Bacteria > Bacillota > Clostridia > Lachnospirales > Anaerotignaceae > Anaerotignum_A. Next base: position 7,683 of record CALFPN010000107.1, on the reverse strand, counting down.
ACCATTGTATAGCCAATGGCGATCAGGGCATAAATGCCGCCGATGGAGATGCCCGCCAGACAGTATTGTAAAAATGCTGTTGCTGTCATGAATATACCTCCTGACATGAGTAATATTTTGTGAAACCGACTTGGAAAGAGCCAAAAATGAACCAAAAACTTTTTCGAATCTTTCCAAGCCGATTTGAAAAAAGCGGCGGGAGGTCATCCCGCCGCAAAGTTTTTGAAGCGATTGAGGAAAATCCTCTGAATAAATGAAACAGATTATTCGGCTGTTTCGTCCAGCTGTTTCTTCACGAATACGAATTTGCCGCCTTCTACTTTTTTCAGGTAAGCAGCGTCTTTGTTTGCATCGCCGTTTTCGTCAAATGTGATGGTGCCTGTTACGCCGTCATGGCTTACGTTTACCAGTGCATCGCGCAGGTTTACGCTTGTCAGGTCGCCTTCCACGCCGTCCAGATCAGCCAGAGCTGCTACCATTGTCATGTAAGCATCATAACCCAGAGCAGATACTGCTGCTACGCCGTCTGTGCCGCCGTTCAGAGTGATTCTCTGTGCGTCTTCGTTCAGGTATGCTTTGAAGCCGTTCACGAAGTCCTTTGCCATAGGTGTGGATTCATCGTTTTCATCGAAGAATGTGGAGAATACAACGCCTTCTGCTGCGGAACCTGCTGCCATAACGATGGATTCATTTTCCCATGTATCGGAAGCGATGATCTGTGCGGTTACGCCGTTTGCCTGAGCCTGAGGCAGGATCAGTGTTGCTGTAGCGATGGAGCAGGGGATGAATACTGTTTCAGCACCGGATTCTTTTACGGATGTCAGAATTGCGTTGAAGTCGGATTCGTTTGTCTGGTATGTTTCGTCAGCAACGATTGTGCCGTCCAGCTGTTCAAATGCCTGTTTGAAGTATGCTGCCAGACCTGTGGAGTAGTCATCGCCGTTCTGGCTGATTACAGCTGCTGTTTTGTAGCCCTGGTCTACGGCTGCATAGGATGCCATTACAGTACCCTGGAAAGGATCCAGGAAGCATGTTCTGAAGTAGAAATCGTTGCCCAGTGTTACCTGAGGGTTTGTGCAGGAGCAGCCGATGGCGGGAACGCCTGCTTCCGCAAAGGTCTGACCGGCTGCGATGGAAACGCCGGAACCGTAGGAGCCCAGAACGCCAACAACGCCGGAGGAGATCAGAGACTGTGCAGCTGTAACTGCTGCTGTTTTGTCGGACTGGTTATCAACTTCTACCAGTTCGATGTTGTATGTTGTGCCGTTGATATCAACTGTAGGCGCAACTGTGTTTGCGTAACGGATACCCAGAACTTCCTGCATACCGCCGCCGCCGTTTTCCCCTGTTGTGGGTTCGAAAACGCCGATCTTGATTGTGTCGCCGCTGATGGCTGTACCTGCAACGTCGCTTGCGGGTGCATCAGAGCCGCCGCATGCTGCCAGAGACAGTGTCATGACAGAGGCCAGAGCCAGTGCAATAAACTTTTTCATAATTTACAACCTCCCAATAAATAGATTCCGGTAAGCATCAGACCGAAAGCTGTCGTTTTAGAGTGTTTTGGCTATGTATTCTGCAAAAAATGTCTGTGCAAGAAAAACAGATGCTTTTGCCATTATTCAAAATATACCATAAAATCTAAGCAGAATCAACAGAGGTGTGATTTTTTTACATATTATACCGTTAAAATTCTTTGATGCATATCAAAAAGGTGGGCGGAATATTTATGCTTCTTCCTTTTTAGAGATCGCTTTTTTCTTTGTCCCTTTGTATAAGGGGCTGGCAAAAGGTGTTATTTTTGTTTATAATATTTTTATTGCAGAAAAAATGACCACATGGTTTGGAAAAGATAGAGAGGAAAAGGATGAAAAAAGAAAAAGGAGGAGCAATATGAGCAGAGCAGATGAAATTTTCAAGGCCAATTGCAGACAGATTCTGGAAAGCGGGTTTTCCACGGAAAACGAGATTGTACGCGCCAAATGGGAGGATGGTACGCCTGCCCATACCATCAAGACCTTCGGGGTGGTGAACAGATACAACCTGCAGGAGGAATTCCCTATGATGACCCTGCGTCAGACCTTCTGGAAATCTGCAATTGATGAGATCCTGTGGATCTGGCAGAAAAAATCCAACCGAACAGAGGATCTGAACAGCCGCATCTGGGATCAGTGGGCGGATGAAAACGGCACCATTGGGAAGGCTTACGGCTACCAGCTGGGCGTGAAATATAAATTCCCCCACGGGGAAATGGATCAGGTGGATAATGTGCTGTGGCAGTTGAAAAACACCCCTGCGTCCAGACGTATCCTGACGAATATCTATAACTTCGCAGACCTGACAGAAATGGGTCTGGAACCCTGTGCCTACAGCATGACCTTCAACGTAACGGGCAATAAACTGAACGGCATCCTGAACCAGCGTTCTCAGGACACCCTGACAGCAAATAACTGGAACGTGGTGCAGTATTCTGCCCTGCTGATGATGTTTGCCCAGGTAAGCGGTCTGGAGCCCGGCGAATTCATCCATGTCATTTCCGATATGCATATCTATGACAGACATATCGATATGGTAAAGGAAATGCTGGAAAGAGAACCCTTGCCCGCACCCAAGGTTCGTCTGAACCCCGAAATCAAGAATTTCTACGATTTCACCGTGGATGATTTCATCGTGGAAGATTATCAGTATCATAAAGGGTTTGGCAGAATCCCCGTTGCAGAGTAAGGAGGAGTACCATGGATTTGATTGTAGCTGTAGATGCAAACTGGGGCATTGGTAAGGATGGCGACCTGCTCCATCCCATTTCTGCGGATCTGAAATATTTCCGCCGGAAAACCACGGGGAATGTGCTGGTCATGGGCAGAAAGACGCTGGAATCTTTTCCCAATCAAAAACCGCTGCCCAACAGAGTGAATATCGTTTTGACAAAAAATAAAGACTACGCAGCGGAAGGCGTGGTGCTGTGCCACGGCATTGAGGAACTGCCCGCAGTTCTGAAAGATTATACAGACAAACAGATTTTTGTTGCCGGCGGCGGCACCATCTATGCACAGCTGCTGCCCCAGTGCGAAACCGCCTATGTAACAAAAATCTACGAAACTTACGAAGCCGATACCCATTTCCCGAACTTAGACGAACACCCTGACTGGGAACTGGCGGAAAAGGGTGAACTGCAGGAGGAAAAGGGCGTGAAATTCTCTTTTGATATCTACAGAAGAAAATAAACGTATCCTGTATACAAAACCACGAAAAAAGATCAAATTTTGCCTGAAAACTGACGGAATCGACAAAATATCGGAAAATCTAAAAGCCCCCTTGAAGAGGGGGTTTTTTAGTGATAAAATTATTCTAATATAGACTTATATAGACTTAAATTTAAATTGGCATACTATACAGCAAAATTAGAAAACATAAATAGGAGGAGAATCAAAATGGCAACTTTTTTCACAGAACCTTCCAGAACTTTTAGTGAATTCCTGCTTGTTCCCGGCTATTCCACAAAAGAATGCATGGTGGACAATGTAAGCCTGAAAACACCCGTAGTGAAATTCAAAAAAGGCGAAAAACCCGCACTGGAAATGAATATCCCTCTGGTATCCGCAGTTATGCAGGCGGTATCCGATGACAAAATGGCAGTGGCTCTGGCGAAAGAAGGCGGTATCTCCTTCATTTACGGCTCTCAGCCCATCGAAGCACAGGCTGCAATGGTAGCAAGAGCAAAATCCTATAAAGCAGGCTTCGTTGTATCCGATTCCAATATCAGCCCTGAAAGCACACTGAATGACATTCTGGCTCTGAAAGCAAGAACAGGCCATTCCACAGTAGCTGTTACAACAGACGGCACAGCCCAGGGTAAACTGGTAGGTCTGGTAACAAGCAGAGACTACCGTGTCAGCCGTATGGAAGGCACAGAGCTGGTAAAAGATTTCATGACACCCATGTCCGATCTGATCTGGGCTCCTTCCGGCACATCCCTGAAAGAAGCAAACAACATCATCTGGGATAACAAGATCAATCAGCTGCCTATCGTTGATGCGGAAGGCAGACTGGAATATCTGGTATTCCGTAAAGACTATGCAAGCCATAAAGAAAACAAAGACGAACTGCTGGATGCAGACAAACGCTATGTGGTAGGTGCCGGTATTAACACAAGAGACTACAAAGAAAGAGTTCCCGCTCTGGTAGAAGCAGGGGTTGACATCATGACCATCGACTCTTCCGAAGGCTACAGCGAATGGCAGAAGGATACACTGGAATGGATTAGAGCAACCTACGGCGATTCCGTAAAAGTAGGTGCCGGTAACGTTGTAGACGCAGAAGGCTTCCGTTTCCTGGCAGAATGCGGCGCAGACTTCGTTAAAGTAGGTATCGGCGGCGGTTCTATCTGTATCACTCGTGAACAGAAGGGGATCGGCCGTGGCCAGGCTTCCGCTGTCATCGAAGTTGCACAGGCAAGAGATGAATACTTCAAAGAAACAGGTATTTATGTTCCTATCTGTTCCGATGGCGGTATCGTATATGACTACCACATGACACTGGCACTGGCTATGGGCGCAGACTTTATCATGCTGGGCAGATACTTCGCTCGCTTCGATGAATCTCCTACAAACAAAGTGAACATCAACGGCACATACATGAAAGAATACTGGGGCGAAGGTTCTGCAAGAGCAAGAAACTGGCAGAGATACGACATGGGCGGCGACGCAAAGCTGTCCTTTGAAGAAGGCGTTGACTCCTACGTTCCTTACGCAGGCAGTCTGCGTGACAACGTTGGTCTGTCCCTGAAGAAAGTAAAATCTACCATGTGCAACTGTGGTGTGCTGACCATTCCAGAACTGCAGGAAAAAGCGAAGATCACAGTCATCTCCACAACATCTCTGGTGGAAGGCGGCGCACATGACGTACTGCTGAAAGACAATCCTCAGATCAAATAAAAGTTTTTGAAAGACTTCAACAGCCTTCCGTATGGAAGGCTGTTTTCTTGGACAACTTGTTTTCTAATCTGTTTTTAATATATCGGTTTTCATACAAAAGAAAGGATTCAGAAAATGGAACAGAACAAAATGGGCGTGATGCCCATCAATAAACTCCTGCTCTCCATGTCGCTGCCTATGATGGCGTCCATGCTGGTGCAGGCCTTATATAACATCGTTGACAGTATGTTCGTGGCGCAGCTGAGTGAAAATGCCCTGACGGCTGTTTCTCTGGCCTTTCCCGCCCAGAACCTGATGATTGCCATCGGTACCGGTACCGGGGTAGGTATGAATGCGCTGGTTTCCCGTTCTCTGGGGGAAAAGAATAAGGAAAGAGCCAATCTCATCGCCAACAACGGGGTACTGCTGCTGTTTTTGAGCGCAGCGGTGATGAGCCTGCTTTGCGTTTTCGGCAGCAGACTGTTCTTTAGCCTGCAGACAAAAGATGCAGAGATCATCCAGTACGGTGTGGATTATCTGACACTGGTGGGCGGGCTGTGCTTCGGTATCTTCCTGCAGTTTGCCTTTGAACGTATTCTGCAGTCCACCGGCAGAACCTTCTATACCATGCTGACCCAGGGCCTTGGTGCCATTATCAATATCATCCTTGACCCCATTATGATTTTTGGCTGGTTTGGTTTTCCGGCTCTGGGCATCAGGGGGGCGGCACTGGCAACGGTCATCGGTCAGTTTTGTGCGGCCGGTCTGGCATTGTGGTTCAATAAAAAGAAAAATGATGATATCATCATCAATCCCAAACGGTATCATCTGCAGGCCAATGCAGTGAGAAAGATTTACGCCATCGGGATTCCTTCCATCTGTATGGCATCCATCGGTTCTGTCATGACCTTTGGGATGAATAAGATCCTCATCGCCTTCACTTCCACAGCGGCAGCAGTATTCGGCGTTTATTTCAAGCTGCAGAGCTTTATCTTCATGCCTGTATTCGGTCTGAATAATGGTATGGTTCCCATCATCGGCTTCAACTATGGCGCAAGGAAGCCTGATCGTCTGGTGGCGACCATGCGTCTGGCAACGGTATATGCCATGAGCATGATGGGGGCAGGCACGCTGGCCTTCTGGCTGTTTACCTCCCAGCTTTTGGGCATCTTCAATGCATCGGAACAGATGCTGTCTATCGGTATCCCTGCATTGAGACTGATTAGCCTGTCCTTCCTGCTGGCCGGCTTCAATATTATCCGTATCTCCACTATGCAGGCTTTGGGCCATGGTGTTGTCAGTCTGACCATTTCTGTGATGCGTCAGCTGGTGGTGCTGCTGCCTTCCGCATTCATTTTCTCCCGCATCTGGGGGCTGAATGCCACATGGATTTCCTTCCCTTTGGCCGAAGTGATGGCTTTGCTGGTTACAATCGTTTTGTTCCGCAAGGTATATCATAACGAAATCCAGCCTATTTTCGACGAAGTGGCGTCAAAAGAAGCATAAGCAAAAAAATAAGACCTGTTCTTCGTGAACTGAACCCCATTTGTTAGACAGTGTGATATACTAATCTAACAAGTGGGGTGTTTTTATGCCAAAAGGAGTACCGAATAAAAAATATACGGCAGAATTCAAAAAAATGGTAATCGAAACCATGATCGAAGAGAAACTGGGTTATAGTGAAACAGCGCGAAAATTTGATGTATGTGATTATCACAGAATCCAAAACTGGGAACGCATTTATCTGGAAGAAGGACCAGATGCTTTTTCTGTTGAACGCAGAGGCCGAAAAAGTACAGGACGCCCTCCTAAATTTTCTAAAGACATTGAAGAAGATCTATTAGCAGAAGTGCAACGGCTACGTGCTGAAAACGAATACTTAAAAAAATTACACGCCTTAGTTCTGGAAGACGAGCGACGCCAGCACAGAAAGTAATGGTAGTTCAGGAACTAAGGGAAAAGCATTCTTTATCAATTCTTCTTTCGATCGCTCATTTACCCCGTGCAACATTCTATTATTATCTGAAAAAATTAAATAAAACAGATAAGTATGAAGCAGTCAAAGGCGAAATTACCGCTATCTATCATGAAAATAAAGGAAGATACGGATATCGTCGTATTACTGCTGAACTGCATAAGTGTAAAATTCATCTAAATCATAAAACAGTCCGGAAACTCATGAAAGAACTGGGCTTAGTTTGCCATGTCAGAGAGAAAAAATATCGTTCCTACAAAGGTGATGTTGGGAAAATCGCACCGAACTTATTAAATAGAGAATTTGAAGCTGAAAAACCAAACGAAAAATGGGTAACAGATGTGACAGAATTCAACTTGTTTGGCGAAAAAATATATTTGTCGCCTATCCTCGATTTGCATAGTCGAGATTTGATCAGTTATACGATTTCTGATCGTCCTGTTTTAGGAATGGTAATAACAATGCTGGAGCAAGCTTTCGAAAAGATACCTGATAACACAAATCTGATTCTTCACTCAGATCAGGGATGGCATTACCAGCATAAACAGTATCAAAGAATGCTGCAAAAGAAAGGTATTCGACAGAGTATGAGTCGTAAGGGCAATTGCTTGGACAATGCTGTAATGGAAAATTTTTTCGGCTTATTGAAAACAGAATTGTTTTATCTTCAGAAATTTGAATCTATGAATCAATTTAAACAAGAATTGATCGAATATCTGGACTATTATAATAATCGGCGTATTAAGGCAAAGTTAAAGGGCTTGCCGCCTGCAATTCACAGACAACAAGCCCTATTAG
>CALFPN010000106.1 GCA_937919015.1 uncultured Clostridia bacterium | reverse complement strand
TTCCGATGAAAAACTAGCAAAACTGATCGCCGAAACCATCGGTTCCAATGATGAGTTTAGAAAGAATCTGATTCTCACCCTCTTGGAGTTGGATGAAACAGATTGGGAAGTAATCAAAAAAATATACGCAGAAATGCAGAAAAAAACGGGTAAGTGATTTTCACTTACCCGTTAAGCCTTTTATGAAACTATAAATAATTTTCAAAGCTTTCTCATCCTCTATCTGGTTGATTATTGCAATAATCTTTTCCTTCATCAAGCATCATCCCTTCTGACCTATTCCCCGAAATTTATAGGAACATCTGTTCGTATTTGTATCATACCACCCCAGTTTAAGCTTGTAAAGGCGAACACTCCAAAAAATTTTCCAAAATTCCTTTTACGTCCTCTTTTTCTGTGCTATCATTGCGGTAAAGAGGTGATTTTTATGGATAACAATGCTAAAGATAATGAATTTGAAGAATTATTAAATGCTTATTTTCCCGATGAAGAAAATCCGGACGAATCAAACGAATTCGTGAAACACTTTGATCAGGAAATGAAAAAAACTCTGGTAGAAACAGCTGCCAAAATTGAAGTTGAAGAAACCTGGAAAAGGGAAGATTCTACAACTGATAACTTTTGGCAAAATGAATATGAAAAGGCTCTGTTCCAGGCAAAAGAAAAAGACATTCAGATTGTTGATCTGAAAAAAGAAAATGAAGAATTAAGAAAAGAATACGAAACTTTTTATGAAAAAGGGGCAAAAAGCGAAATCCTATCATTCGTTTTCATGCTAACGCTTCCTCTAATGACTTTCGGTTGTATACATTTGGGGGATGCAATCTCTGTTGGTGGTCTTTCTTTTGGATTTATTGGCATATATCTACTGGCAACAGTTATATTTGCAGTTCTCGCATTTGTCGTCTTACTTCCCCTTCTCACCTTGATGGTAAGCAAACATGGTTTTGGGTTGGAACGTGCCTATAGAAACAGACAGCACTGGAAACTATTTCTTGCCGCCTGTGTTTTTCTTATTTTTGCCGTACTTCTTATTACAATAAGAAGTAAATATGATTGATTAAAAAGCACCCTTTTCGGGTGCTTTTCTTTTGAAAATTTTTCGTGTTCGCTTTTTTCTTTTTACGTTCTGTGCTATCATGCAGTCAAGGAAAGGAGTATTTCTCTTTTAAGAAAGGAGCAAGCTTATGCCATATTGCATCTATTTGAGAAAATCAAGGGCTGATGCAGAGGCAGAAATGGCCGGCGAAGGCGAAACTCTCGCCCGCCATGAAAAAACCCTGCTTGCATTGGCCAAAAAATACAAATTACCAACCACAAAAATTTATAAAGAAATTCTGTCCGGCGAAACCATTGCCGGCCGCCCTGTCATGCAGCAGCTCCTGCAGGATGTGGAATCGGGCCTTTGGGATGGTGTTCTGGTTATGGAAGTGGAACGTCTTGGCCGTGGGGATACCATGGATCAGGGCATTATCCTCAATGCCTTTAAGTACAGCTCCACAAAAATCATAACCCCGATCAAAACCTATGATCCAAACAATGAATTTGACGAAGAATACTTCGAATTTTCACAGTTTATGTCCCGTCGGGAATATAAAACCATCCTTCGCCGTATGCAGCGTGGCCGTGAAGCCTCTGCCAAAGAAGGTAAATATGCAGGATCGATCTCCCCTTTTGGTTATCGTCGGGTAAAGCTGAAAAACGAAAAAGGCTTCACTCTGGAAATCGAACCCGAGGAAGCTGCGGCCGTAAAGCTGGCTTTCGAATTATATGCCTATGGTGAACCTCTGGCAGATGGTACCGTTGCCGATATCGGCCGTGCCACTATCGCCAAACGCCTGAATCAGATGGGTATTCGAAACAGAAAAGGCGGCACCTGGGCAACTGCATCTGTCACCTCAATGCTGAAAAATCCTGTCTATATCGGGAAAATTCATTGGAACCGCAGACCCGGGAAAAAATCTACCGAAAACGGAAAAATCAAAGTTTCCCGCCCTCTGGCCGAAGATTATATTTTGGTCGAAGGATTGCATGAAGCCATCATTTCTGACGATCTCTGGAACGCAGCACAGGAAAAAATGGAACAGCACAGCCGCCCAACAGGAGTAAATGGAACCACAAAAAATCCTCTTGCCGGCCTTGTCCGTTGTTCCCACTGCGGAAACACTATGCAACGCCGCCCCTATCTCAAAACCGGGCAGGCTCCATCCCTGATCTGCGTCACCCATTTCTGCCCGCAGGTTTCCTCCGCTCTTTACATGGTGGAAAATAAAATTCTGGAAGGTCTTGCATTATGGCTGAAACAGCATGAAGCAGCCTGGGAAGAAGAAACTTCCCTGACAGATGCCTTTTCCGGCAAAATCCTTGCCATGGAAAATCTGATCACAGAATTGGAAAAAGAACTGGACGGCCTGAGAAATCAGTTCGAAAACACCTTCGAATTTCTGGAAAAAGGTATCTATTCTCCCGAAGTATTTACGGCCAGAAATAAAGCCCTGTCCGAAAAAATTTCTGAAACAACTGCTGCCATCGATGAAGCACAGTCAGAACTTACCGACCTGAAAACAGCAAAAGAAAATCAGATCACCATGCTTCCAAAAATCAGAACCATCTTGGATACATACGAAACCCTGACCCCTGCAGAACAGAATCGTCTGCTGAAAGAAGTCCTGGATCATGTCGAATACCATAAAGAAAATAAAGGCAGGGAACATGGCCTGTGGCAAACCCCTCCCGACGATTTCAAAATCACGCTTTTCCCTAAAGTATCCAAAAAATTCTAATTTTTCATACAAACCATTGATAGAAGTGTTATACCAACGAATTGGCTCACCTCGAAATGGTTGGTGCCATGGTGCATCAGCTAACACAGGGGCTTTCCAAGGATGATATTATCGCCTCTGGGTTAGATCCTTACTATGTAGATCACGGTCTGGCAGTGTATCCTGCTTCTGCTGCCGGTGTTCCCTTTACTGCATCCTATGTACAATCCAAAGGGGATCCTATCACTGATCTGTATGAGGATATGGCAGCAGAACAAAAAGCCCGGTCAACTTATGAATATCTCATCGATATGGCAGAAGATCCCGCTGTTCTGGCACCCCTTCGGTTCCTGAGAGAAAGAGAAATCGTTCACTTCCAGAGATTCGGTGAAGCACTGGATATCGCAAGAGATTATCTGAATCAGCAGCATTATTTCTTTATACAAAAGAATGGTTGTAATACAAAATAAGAAGTCTCCTTTTCCAAAAGCCAAATGCTTATAAAAAGAAGAGATTGATTTACATCCCTTAGCGGGTAAATCAATCTCTTCTTTATCTGTCACTTCAATCGAAAACAAAGGAAATCTTATGTAGTTTCAATAAAATCATAGAGTTTTTGTATTTTCCATCGCTTTTTCAAATACATCCCGAAGGGAACTCTCCGCTACCAGTGCGCCTACATATGTATTAGACCCCATAACCCAAATCAGGTCATCTTTACGAATCACCGTATTGATATCCGGCATAATAATCGGATAGCCATCCTTCTGCAGACCAAGTACAACACAATGCCACTTACTGCGGATGATACCGCTTCTTAAAGGCTTATTTACATATGCTTCCGTACCTGTTACATGTATTGCACAAATCGCCAGCGCATTATCAGGATCAGGATATCCACTGTCCATAAATTCTTTCAGCGTTCTGGGATATCTGGAAGGTTTTATTTTTACCAGACGATAAAAGTTTTCAATTGCTTTCAGATCCCCCAAAACATAAACTTTATCATTTGGCATAATTACAGTCTTGGGGCCAGGCAAAATCATCTGTTTTCCGCCATGTCTGATTTTTACAACATAAACATTAAATCGTTTGCCCCACTGGAGAGATGCCAGCGGAACGCCCAAGTACGCTGCATCATCAGGCGCAATCATGGAGATGATGTGCAGTTCTTCATTCAACCATGCATGCTGCGTATTACCTTCTTTGCTGGCATTCTCAATGATACGTTCATTCAGATTTCTCAGAAAGCGCGTTTCCAGCCTTAAATACGGCACAGAGAAGAATTCACTCTTAGCCATAATCAAAACATAGATCACACAAATGATAAACAGAATCCACAAAGGCAAGTCAAAGAATACATACAACGGCATCATAACGATGGCAGAAATCAGTGCTAATTTCAGGAAAGTCATTACCAGCAGCGGCAGGTGATTGGATTTTTTCTTCAGCCACAGACATGTGTAATGATTATTATGAGGATCCATCATCGGTCTGATGAAAATTGCAATGATCAGAAAAATACCGAAAGTTGTCAGTAGCTCCGCAGGGTATTCGCCCATTGTTTCCAGCAAAAAAGGATTCAGCCATTCAATACCGGAAATGGCAGCTACCAACATAAGAATACCGTAAATTCCAATGCGGGAAACATACCTGCGAATATACGCATTCCAATCCTGATCGGTCGCATCATTTGTCTGATCAGAAGATGTATACTGGTTGATTTTTGTTACCAGGGCTTCCGGCAGTTTGCTTTGCAGGAAAATAATCGACTTATCGGAATTCTTAATCAAAAAAGGAGTCAGGAAAGTCGTAATTACCGCCGCAGACACAATGATGGGATAAAGAAATGCATCCATCACTCCTAAACTTACTCCCAGACTGGCAATAATAAAAGAAAATTCCCCGATAGGTGCCAAAGAAAAGCCGCTCTTAATCGCAGTATCCATTGTCTGACCACTTAATAGCATCCCCAGTGTAGCGAAGATCAACTTAGAAACCACCGCTACAATAGTAATCAGAACGATCATAGGTGCGTATGTTTTGATTGCAGCAGGATCTACCATCATACCTACAGAAAGGAAGAAGATAGAAACGAACACATCTTTTACCCCTTTAGTGATCTGCTCAATACGCTCTGCATGGATCGTACCTGCCAGAAGAGAACCCGCCAGAAAGGCCCCCAGTTCAGCGGAGAACCCTAAGAAATTGGCAATCAATACCATGCCGAAGCAAACGCCCAGAGATAAGATCAGCAACATTTCGTCTGTCATCAGATCAATGACCCTGTTCAGGAACGCAGGCAGCATATAAATACCCAGAATCAACCATACAACCAGATAACACAGCATCATGGCCAGATTGATCGCCAGCTCAGAACCGGAAACATTCCGGCTGACGGAAATAGTAGAGAGAATCACCAACATGAAAATTGCCAGAATATCCTCCATGATCAGTGTTCCCATAACCAATTGCGCATATTTTTCGTTTTTAATGCCCATTTCTTCAAAACTTTTCTGGATAACGGCAGTAGAACTGATGGAAAGCATGCAGCCAAGGAAAATACAGTTAAAGGTAGAAAAATCCAATAAATGACCCACAAAAACACCGGTCAGTATAACCCCCAATATCTTTACCAAGGCCGATGTAACAGCTGTGCCACCCATTTGAGCCAACTTCAGCAAATTAAATTCAAGACCAATAGAAAACATCAGAACAATAACGCCGATTTCGCTCCATAAGTCAATCGAAGCAATATCTTCTACATTGAAAAACATAGGAAAATAAGGGCTGATCAGAAAACCTGCCAAAATATATCCAAGAATCAATGGTTGGTTTATTTTTTTGAAAAGAATCGTTACAGAACCGGCAGTCAGCAACATCACTGTCAGGTCAGTAATCATATCAGGTAAAGCCATATTGTTCTCCTTTCTTTTGTTGATTTTTCTTTATACAAATGATGCCGGATAAAAAGGAACCGGATGTTTTTTCCAATAAATTGTATTTTATCAAAAAATAAGCAAAAAAAACAGAAGATTCTCATACAAAAGTGAATCACAATAAAAAATAAATTTATATCATTATTCTATATCTATAGCAAAATACTGCAAATTAAACAAATACCAAACTATTATTTAGTAAATAAAAAATTATATCGTTAATTTTAATTTTTTTATTCTTTTTCAACAAAAAGGATGTCCTTATTTCCCCTCTATTTTTACTTGCATTTTCAGAAAATACTGTTATACTGTGCTTGTAAAAATAATAACGAACTCTTCAGGGCAGGGTGAAATTCCCGATCGGCGGTACAGTCCGCGAGCGTGTGAACGCATGATTTGGTGAAACTCCAAAACCGACAGTATAGTCTGGATGGAAGAAGAGAAAACGAACCGACTTTCGGTATTTTTTGCGTACAGAAAAACAGACTTTTCTGCTCTTTTTGGGTATGCATAACTACCTGTCTATTCGTCTGTTTTCTATGCCCTGTATCTGCCTTTTCGGCACATACAGGCTTTTTTATTTCAGCAATATCTTTTCAGATACGGCTTTTTTGCTATCCCATTTTTCATGAAAACAGACGCCTTCTCTTTTTGCGCCTTTCCGCCCTGATGGAAAGGAGTTGTTTCATTCCCATGTCTCACAAAATGTATATGCGTCGCGCCATCGAACTGGCAAAACTGGGAATCGGTGCTGTAGAACCAAATCCGTTGGTGGGGGCTGTTATTGTAAAAAACGGCCGCATCATCGGTGAAGGCTATCATGCCCGATGCGGTGACTTGCATGCAGAACGAAATGCTTTTGCTAACTGTATGGAAGACCCTGCCGGTGCCGATCTTTATGTCACCCTGGAGCCCTGCTGTCATCAAGGGCGAACACCGCCCTGCACAGACATTATTCTGGAAAAAGGAATCCGCCGCGTTTTCATCGGCTCCCATGACCCAAACCCGAAGGTCTGCGGGAAAGGGACTGCCCTCCTGCGTCAGAACGGTATCGAGGTCATCGAAGGGTTTCTACAGGAAGAATGTGACCCATTGAATCCCGTCTTTTTTCACTATATCACAAAAAAAAATGCCCTATGTGGCAATCAAATATGCCATGACTGCTGACGGAAAACTGGCTACTGTCACCGGAGCCTCCCAATGGATCACCGGAGAAGATGCCCGTCAGCATGTCCACAAACTTCGCCAGCAATATCAAGGGATTTTAGTAGGGATCGGCACCGTCCTTGCCGATGACCCCCTTCTGACCTGCCGCCTGCCCGATGGCAGAAATCCCATCCGCATCATCTGCGACAGTCACCTGCGTTTGCCTTTGGAAAGTAAAATATGCAAAACCGCCAAGGAAATCAGAACGATCGTTGCCTATACAAAAGCACCCAACGAAAAAATCGCTACCCTATCAGCAACAGGCGTGGAACTGTGGAAAATACCGGAAAAAAACGGCCATGTTGCCCTTCGCCCGCTCATGCAAAAGCTGGCTGAGAATGAAATCAGCAGTATCCTTGCAGAAGGCGGCGGAGAAATCCATTTTAGTCTTCTGGAAGAACATTTGGCACAAAAGACTTATATATATCTTGCCCCCAAGATTTTTGGCGGCACAACTGCCAAAACGCCCGTTGGCGGCGCAGGCGTTCTTCTGCCTGATCATGCTTTTCTGCTGAAACAAACAGGTCTGCAATCTTTCAACAATGATTTATTATTGGAATTTGATGTTCTGGAAGGAGGAGAATCATGTTCACAGGATTGATCGAAGAAATCGGTACCGTTCGCCATGTGGTTTCGGGTACGGAATGGGGCAGCATTGCCATCCGCTGCACCGAAGTCCTGCACGGTACTAAAATCGGTGACAGCATCGCTGTCAATGGCGTCTGCCTGACGGTAACTTCCCTGCAGAAGGACGGTTTCACCGCCGATGTGATGGCTGAAACGCTGCGCCGAAGTAATTTAGGCAAACTGCATCAAGGTGCTTCCGTCAATTTGGAGCGAGCCATGGCTGCAGATGGTCGGTTTGGCGGTCATATGGTAGCCGGTCATGTAGACGGCACAGGTATCCTCATTCAGAAAAAACAGGAAGGAAATGCTGTTCTATTGACCTTTTCCGCCGCCCCTGCCCTTCTGTATGAAGTGGTAGAAAAAGGCTCCATCGCCATTGACGGCGTCAGCCTGACAGTCGTTTCTGTTTCCAGCGAGGCTTTCACTGTATCCATCATCCCCCATACAGGGACAAAAACCATTCTGCTGGACAAAAAAATGAGCGATATGGTCAATCTGGAAACGGATATCATCGCCAAATACATTCGTCGCTTTACATCACCCCCAAAAGAAGAAAAGAACAGCCGACTGACGCTGTCTTTTTTACAGGAAAACGGATTTTAAACAGAAAAGGAGGATTTCAACCATGCACGATCCATTCAGCACCATTGAACACGCTTTAGAGGAACTGAGAAACGGACACCTCATCATGGTCATCGATGACCCCGACAGAGAAAACGAAGGGGATCTGGTCTGTGCCGCCCGTTTTGCCACCACGGAAAATGTCAATTTCATGGCAAAAGAAGCAAAAGGGCTTATCTGTACACCTATGTCTGCAGCATTGGCTGATAGGCTGGGACTGGAACAGATGGTAAAAGTCAACACGGATAATCACTGTACTGCCTTTACTGTATCCATCGACCACATCGATACCACCACAGGCATTTCTGCAGAAGAACGGGGCTATACCTGTCGTATGTGCATCAATCCTGATACGAAGCCGGAGGATCTGCGTCGTCCCGGTCATGTTTTTCCTCTTGTAGCCAAAAAAGGCGGTGTTCTGAAACGAAACGGACATACAGAAGCCACCGTAGATCTCTGCCGTCTGGCAGGATTGGAGGAATGCGGCCTTTGCTGCGAAATCATGCGGGAAGACGGCACCATGATGCGTACCACCGAATTGCTGGAAAAAGCAAAGGAATGGGGCATCAGCGTCATCACCATCAAAGACCTGCAGGATCACTGCCGCCGCCATGATAAACATGTACGCAAAGAAGCTGAAGCAAAGCTGCCCACAGCTTTTGGGGAATTCCGCATCATGGGCTATGTGAACGATATTACAGGGGAACACCATGTTGCTCTGGTAAAAGGTGAGATCGGTGACGGAAAAGACCTGCTCTGCCGTGTCCATTCCGAATGTCTGACCGGGGATGTATTTGGTTCCTGCCGTTGTGACTGCGGCCCCCAGCTTTCTGCAGCAATGCAGCAGATCGAAGCAGAAGGCCGCGGCATCCTTCTCTATATGCGGCAGGAAGGCCGTGGGATCGGGCTCATCAATAAACTCAAAGCCTATGAACTGCAGGAAAAAGGCAGAGATACGGTAGAAGCCAATGTGGAGCTGGGGTTTGCTCCCGATCTGCGGGAGTATTGGGTCGGTGCCCAGATTTTACAGGATCTTGGTGCAAAAGAACTTCGTCTTTTGACCAACAATCCCGACAAGGTTTACGGGCTGGATGGCTTTGGTGTAAAAATCGTAGAACGGGTACCCATTGAAATCGCACCGCAGCAGCATGATGCTTTTTACCTGAAAACCAAACAACAGAAAATGGGACACATTTTTTCCCATATCTTTGAATAAACAGACACCCAAAGGAGGTACATATTATGCATAAAATCGAAGGAAAACTGATGGCCAATGGCATGAAATTCGGCATCATTGCAGCCAGATTCAATGAATTTATCGTAAGCAAACTGATTAGTGGTGCAGAAGACGCCCTGCTGCGTCATGGTGCAGATGAAAACGATATCACATTAGCCTGGGTACCCGGTGCTTTTGAGATTCCTACTGCCGCAAAACAGATGGCTCTTTCCGGCAAGTATGACGCAGTCATCTGTTTGGGCGCAGTGATCCGTGGCTCCACCAGCCATTATGATTATGTCTGCAACGAAGTTTCCAAGGGCATTGCCCATGTTTCTCTGGAAACCGGCGTACCTGTCATGTTCGGCGTCATTACGACAGAAAATATTGAACAGGCGGTGGAACGGGCCGGTACCAAAGCGGGTAATAAGGGCTTTGATGCTGCTGTTTCCGCTATCGAAATGGTAGATCTGATGAAAAAACTATAACAAAAAAGGGCGGTAAAACCGCCCTCTTTTATTACACTCTATTTTCATTTATTTTGCTGCTTTCAATTCTTTATTTACCTTTTCAACATCCAGTTTGGACATGATCAGTGTGATCACGATCAGGATGAATACAGGCATCCAAAGATACATAAAGGACAGCATATTTACACAAGACTGAGGCTGAACCTGCAGGTTGCCGTTGAAACCGCTGAAGTCCATCAGCCAGCCCGTGATTGCCATACCCAGACCGCCGCCCAGCTTCAGACCAAAGGATGTGCAGGAATACATGGTACCGTCTACACGTTTGTTCTTTGTCAGGTATGTATATTCAGAGCAGGATGCGATAACAGCATTCATACCGCCCTGCCAAGGGCCCATACCAAAGGCACCCACTGCTGTAAATACCAGCATCAGAGGGATGCTGCCGAAATATGCCGCAACAGCCACCAGCACACGGCCAACGATACATGTTGTAAAACCGATCAGGTTGGGTTTATAAACACCGCCCCATCTTTCTACCAGATGTGGTGTGATAACCAGTGCAATGATCAAAGGAATATTGATCGCCCAAGAGAATTTGGGATACAGATCTTCATTGAACAGAACATACATCATGTAGAACAAGCCAACATTCAGCATTGCCTGATAGATCTGCTGCAACAGGTAGATAGAGCTGATCATAAGGTAGTATTTATTTGCGACCAGCAGTTTTGCACCATCGATCAGTGTATATTTTTCTTCTTTTTCTTCTTCTTTCTGTTCGCTTCCTTCTTTCAGCTCTTCTTCAGACAGTTCTTTTACAGACAGAGCGGAAATTGTATTCACAATCAAACCGATCACAGCGTAAATGATTGCAACTGTTCTCCAGCCTTCGGCACCGCCACCCATTTTTTCAACGAAAGCCAGGGTAA
>CALFPN010000105.1 GCA_937919015.1 uncultured Clostridia bacterium | reverse complement strand
CATCTGAAACGCCCCCTCGATCTCCACGATGCGCAGACCCCGTTTTTCCTTCTCATATTTATCCGCCAGTGCCAGCACAACGGCTTTGGCAGTAGCCTTATCCAATTCTATGGTCTGGGCGATGGATGCCAGCGGCACTGCGTCCCCTGCAATAAACAACAGGGATTCCACTACCGCTTCCAGTTCTGATAATCTCATGCTGTTCCTCCTTCGCTGTATTTTTGAATCAAGATTTCTCCAAAGTTTCTCTCCTGACTGATCTGCACTTCCTTTTGTTTAATCAGCTCCAAGAGCGCGAGAAATGTCACGACCTTCTCCATTTTGCCTGCGTTTTCCCGGAAAATAGTATGAAAGGCCGTCGTTCCATGGGGACGCAAGATCAGCAGATCCCGAATATATTCCATTTTTTCACTGACGGTAAACAAGTCTTTTGGCACAGAACGGAAAGAACTGCGTACTTTGTCCACCTTTGTTTCCTGTCTTGCCATCACCTGCAGAAATGCCGTATGCAGATCATCCAGCGTGATCCCTCTCAGGATATCATCCAACTCCTGCGGGGGCTGTTCCCGCAGTTTTTCTACAGAAGCATCAGCTTCCTTAAAAAATACCAGAGCCGCATCTTCTTCTCGTTCTCTGAGGGTTTCCGTTGCATCCTTAATTTTTTTGTATTCCAGCAATCGCTGAACCAGTTCCTCACGGGGGTCAGGGCCTTCCTCTTCCTCTGTTTTGGGC
The DNA here is from genome assembly GCA_937919015.1 of uncultured Clostridia bacterium. Classification (GTDB taxonomy): domain Bacteria; phylum Bacillota; class Clostridia; order Lachnospirales; family Anaerotignaceae; genus Anaerotignum_A. The sequence continues at coordinate 10,047 of CALFPN010000105.1, read as the reverse complement.
TTGGGCAGAAGCATTTTGCTTTTGATCTCCAAAAGGGTTGCCGCCATCAGCAGAAATTCGCTCATACCGTCCATGTCTCTATCCTCCGCCGCATCCAGATAAGCAAGGTACTGTTCTGTCAGGGAAGCAATGGGAATATCATAAATGTCGATCTCATTTTTTTCGATCAAATGATACAGCAGATCCAAAGGCCCTTCAAAGGCATCCAGTCTGATATTGATCTCTTCCATAAATAACCCTTCCTTACGCCATGCCCAGAATGTTACCGAACAGATTCAGAACGCCATAGATCAAGGTATCCATCCAGCCTGTAATCAGACCGAAGAACATCAGGAACAGGAAGATCATCTGGATCATTTTTTCATTCTGCATATATTTGAAATACTGGTTGGCAGGCATCACCACCGCCAGCACCTTCACGCAGTCCATGGGAGCCACAGGCAGAAGGTTGTACATAGCCAGACCAACATTATAATAGGCCAGATAATTCAGCAAAGCAATCAGATACCCATTGCCGCCGCTTTTTCGAAGCATCACATAAACGCCCATAAAAGCGATTCCCAGCACCAGATTCACTACAGAAGGTAGGATTGCCACCAGCAAAGTCTGCGTTCTTCTGTTTTTATAGTATAATGCGCTGGTCTCCACCGGCTTGCCCCAGCCGAAGCCGCCGCTGTAAAACATCAGCAGAAAACCGATGGGTTCAAAATGTCTGATGGGGTTCAGGGTCAGTCGTTTCTGGCTTTTGGGATAATTGTCCCCGAAGATGGTAGAAACCAATGCTCTCGTAAATTCATGAATGGTCGTTGCCACGATGATGCCGGGAATACCGATGGCCATCAGAAGCAGTGTATTTGTAATTTCCATATACTCAAATCCTTTCGATCTCAAGATAAATTCATAATATTATATTTTACCCGAACCGATGAAAATAGTCAAATGGATAAGGAAGAAGCCCTGTTTGCCTTTTGGACGGATTTCGGCGGCTCTGAAATCCTTCATCGAAATACAAAAAAGCTCCTCCCTCCAACAGGCGGAGCTTTTGGATTTAAATCTCCGATTTTTCTATCAACCGTTTTATAAATCACAGGTTACTATTTTCCATACGGATAACAATGTTCTGACTGGGATTGAAACTCACATAGCTTCAAAATTTTCATATCATCATCAAAATCCACGATAGAAACACCGTCAAATTCATCCACAGCACCATCGTATTCATTTTTAAAAAACCATTCCACAACTAAAGTACGGTTCTGTTGTATGACCCGTTTTATCGTCCACTCCAATACCTTTCCTCTTTTATTCCACTCCACAAACCACTTTACAATCTGTGATATGCCTCGATATTCCGGACCATAACACTCACTATAAACAATATTTTCAGCAAAAACTCTTTTTATAATATCCAAATCGTTTTTTAGCCATGCTTCAAAATATAGTCTTATGATATTTTCCATTTACTGAATTCCCTCCGTCAAATTCCAGTTTATCATTTGCTTTAGTATATCATGGCAGTACACCCGGTTTCAACAATCGGTAAATCTGACAGAAACGATACCCATGAAACAAAAGGGAGCATCTATGCAGATGCTCCTTTCATTTTTTATTTTACATAATGCAATTCATACGCTTTTGTACCCAAACCGATCTTTTCTGCATGTTCCAAGCAGCTCTTATATTCAGATTCGGGTGTTGTATTTACAAAATGGTCATGATGATCATGGAAATGTTCTTCTTTCATATTATCTGCCAAAACGGAATTAGGCATAGGTTCCTGTTTCAGACAGGCATCTACACAAGCCTGATCCAACGCCAGAGGGTCGAAGGATGCAAACATCCCCAGATCGGGCAGAATGGCTACATCATTGCCCGCATGACAGTCACAGTAAGGAGAAATATCCATGACCAGGGAGATATGGAAATGAGGTCTGCCGTCCACAACCGCCTTTGCATATTCCGCCATTCTGCAGTTCAGTTCTTTTGCTGCCGCATCCTGTGCAAACTGGATGGCATCAAAGTTACATGCGCCGATACATCTGCCGCAGCCAACACAGTTGTCAATGTTCAGTTCCATTTTCTTTGTTTCTTCATTGAAATGCAGGGCATCGTTTGCACACTGTTTCAGACACTGCTTACAGCCTTTGCATTTTCTTTCCTTGATAATAGCCTTACCATTGGAATGCTGTTCTTTTTTACCTGCTCTGGAACCACAGCCCATGCCGATATTTTTGATGGCACCGCCAAAGCCAGCCTGTTCATGGCCTTTGAAATGAGACAGAGAAATGAAAATATCCGCATCCATTACTGCACGGCCAATTTTCGCTTCCTTTACATATTCGCCACCAACAACAGGAACATTGATATCATCTGTACCCTTCAAGCCATCGCCAATCAGGATAGGACAGCCAGCTGTCAGAGGAGTAAAGCCGTTTTCCCATGCGCAATACAAGTGTTCCAGCGCATTTTTACGGGAACCGGGATACATTGTGTTGCAGTCTGTCAGAAAAGGTTTTCCGCCGCGCGCCTTTACAAATTCAACAACTGCTCTTGCATAGTTGGGACGCAGGAAGCTCAGGTTGCCCAGTTCGCCAAAGTGCATTTTGATGGCAACAAATTTACCATCGAAATCAATATTACCCATGCCTGCGACTTCCATCAGGCGTGTCAGTTTCTGGATGCGACTTTCGTCCAAACCACAGCGAAAATCAGTATAGTATACAGAAGATGTTTTCTTTTCCATTTCTTTTTCCTCCTAAATTCTTTCAATATCCCCTTTTGGTATGAATAATTCTTTTCCATTCTATCATATTTTTTCAATATCGCAAAGGGATATCAGACAATAATACCGGAATATCCAGTCCTTGAGAGCGCAGAAAATATTTCATGCCACGGACAGCGATATCGCTGTTGTTCTTCGCCCCTACCATCACACTTTCCACAGGAATGCTTTCCTGTTTCTGGTCAAATTCCACCATGATATAGGGCAGGAAAAGCTGATCCAGCAAACGAAACTCCGGCTTTGCCATCCCCAGTTCATTGATGACAGGCGGGAAAACGAAACGATACTCTTCTTCTCCTTCAAAGAAGCCCTTTTTAAAAAACATAGCATATACAGAAACGACCACTGCCATTTCCTCTGCCAGCTTTTTCAAGGATACATCGGAAATCTCCGCATCCTCCTCGAAAAAACCTTCCAGATCGGCCATTCCTGCTTCCTGCAAATTGCGAATGCAGGATAGTAAACTTTCCAGCAAGCCATTCATCTGTTCTTCTTCATCATAAATGACGGTGCCATGGAGAAACACGCGGTGCTGAAAGCCTTCCACCAGCTTCATATAGTCAAATTCCAGACAATAGCCCTTGAAATCCGTAAATTCTGCCCAAAGGAGTGCATTATTCTGCAGTTTGGAGAAGGCCACCACATAAAAACTCAGCCCTTCCGTATGGCAATCTCCCCCCACATCACAAACAGGCGTAATGATTCCCAGCCGTTCGATTTCCTGTTTCAGCTTGGAAAAGAATCTTTCCCGTAGGGATGCGTGCACGATATATTTTTCCGTCAGACGCTCCATGACCTCCACCGCATACTGAAATTCCAGCTTATCATTGAGAAAATCACTCTTGGTTGCCATGAATTCTCTGTTTTCCACAATCCCGCGAACTCCTTCCGCCGTGGTATAGTGATACAGCTTTTCCCCTTTTTTACAAAGGGGCACATGGATCCACGCATCCATATATCGGGTATCCTGCATAAGGTTTCCTCCTTATCATTCTCTGATCTGACCGTCACCATAGATGATGTATTTTGTTGTCGTCAGCTCCTTCAGACCCATGGGGCCACGGGCATGGAGCTTCTGGGTGCTGATGCCGATCTCCGCACCAAAGCCGAACTGACCGCCGTCAGTAAATCTGGTGGAAGCATTCACATAAACTGCCGCTGCATCCACTTCATTCAAAAAACGCTGGGCATTGGTATAATTTTCTGTCACAATGGCTTCGGAATGGCCTGTGGAGTATTTTCTGATATGTTCAATCGCTTCATCCAGATCTTTCACCACTCTTGTGGACAGGATATAGTCTGCATATTCTGTGCCCCAATCCTCTTCCGTAGCGGGAACAGAACCGTCCACCAGTTTCTGTGTGGCTTCATCCCCTCGAATTTCCACCTTTCTGTCCTGCAGGGCTTTGCCCACCGCAGGCAGGAAATCTTCCGCTATTTTTTCATGCACCAGCAGAGATTCACAGGCATTGCAGACACCGGGACGCTGGGTCTTTGCATTGATGACGATTTTTGCTGCTTTTTCAAAATCTGCACTTTCATCCACATACACATGGCAGTTGCCCACACCGGTCTGGATCACAGGCACGGTGCTGTTCTGCACCACGCTGTTGATGAGCCCTGCGCCGCCGCGGGGGATCAGAACATCCAAATAGCCGTTCAGGCGCATCATTTCATTGGCGGTTTCTCTGGAAGTATCGGGCACCATCTGTACACAGTCCTCGGGCAGACCTTCCGCTTTCAATGCAGAACGAATGGCATGAACCACCGCATGATTGGTTTTGAAAGCTTCCTTACCGCCTCTTAAAATAACAGCACTGCCTGCCTTCAGACACAGACCAAAGGCATCGGCCGTAACATTGGGTCTTGCTTCAAAAATGATACCGATGACACCCATAGGCACTCGTTTCTGGCCTACCACCAGACCATTGTCCAGTTTTTTCATAGAAAGGACTTCCCCCACAGGGTCATCCAGCTTTGCCACCTGACGGAGACCATCGGCCATATCCGCCACACGGGCATCGGTCAGGGTCAGTCTGTCGATAAAGGCCCCTTTGATGCCATTTGCCAGTGCTGCATCCACATCTTCTTTATTTTTTGCCAGAATATCTTCTTTTGCCGCCATCAATGCATCGGCAGATGCCAAAAGGGCTTTATTTTTCACAGGAGTAGACAGTGTTGCCAGAACGACCGCCGCTTCCTTCGCTTTTTTTCCCATTTCCACCAGATTGCTCATCTTCATTCCTCCCATCCGTTTTCCGTTACGATATCATCCAAAGGGATATCCGTTTCTTCCATCGGTATCGCTGTTTCCGAAATCTGTTCCGAAAAAGCAACACCAACCTTGCGATATCCCTGATATTTTTCAAAATAAGTATCATAAAACCCGCCGCCATAACCGATACGGTTTTTATTTCTGTCAAACAAAGCCCCCGGCACAAGGAACAGATCACCCGCTTTGGGAATCCTTTCCTCCTGCGTCACAGGCTCCATCACACCAAAACGACCTTCTTTCAAATCTGCCAAAGATTCAATTTTCAAAAAAACCATCTCTCTGCCCTGTTTCGTTTTTGGCACAGCAACGATTTTTCCATCTTTCCAAGCTTGTTTGAGGATGCCTCTCGTTTCCGCTTCCGTTCCCATGCTGACAAAAGAAAACACGCTTTTTGCCTTTTGATAGACTTCACTCTGCAGGATATGTTCTGTGATCCGTCTGCTTTTTTCCGCCCTTTCTTCTGCAGGCATTTCCGTTCTTTTGGTAAGGGCTTCTTTTCTCAGTTTTTTCTTCATGAAACCAGCCCTCCGATCAGAAACAAGACAACAAAAGATAGGACAATGGAGACACGCCAGTATGGAAATTTCTTCTCGTTCAGAACATTTTTCAGTGTCAGCCAGACCAGACCGCCCCAAAGCAGCACTTCCCCCATGACAGAAAAAACCGCCCCCACAGGCCGCAGCAGATCCAGCCAAAGACAGATCCCAAAAAACACCGCTACTACCGACAAAAGGAGCAATTCTGCCGTTTTTTCATAAATCGGTGTTCTATTCTCTCTTTTCGGGTCAAAATTTCCTGCCATCAGCAAAAATCCGGGGACAATCACCCCTACCAGACTGCCCGTCAGGACACGCATCAACTGGCCGCTTTCCCAGAAACCAAGGTAACTGCCAACCCCATCCAGTCCTACAGGAAGAATGGCAGCCCCCGTTACCACTGCCTGCTGCAGGGAAAACGGCTTTCCTGCCTGCATCCGTTTTTTCCAAAAAAGGAAGCAAAATGCAAAAAATACCCCTGTATAGATACCCGTGCAGCGGGCACAAAGGGGCATCTGCATTCCATGAAACAGAAAACTGCGCTCCGCCATCTGATGACAGACGGCAGAGCCCACTCTTTGCAAAAAATCAATCATATCAATAATACATCATATTCCCAATCATACCCATGCCTGCGGACATAGCACAGCACAGGAAGGAGAGCACCAGCATCACAATGCTGACCGTCATCAGGGTTTTCCCAAATCTGCGGTAATCTTCTGCAGGGCTCTTGGACAGAACCACACCGGCAACACAGCCGGCAATGGCACCAAAGCCGCCCACCAGAATGACCAGAACGATCACCAGCACTTTAATGGCAGGATGGATCTTTGCATCCTCTGCAACAGTTGCTTTTTTCTTGTATTCCGCTTCGCCTGTTTCCGCGCTGCTTTCAAAATGATGGGTCTTGCCATCGCTGTCTTCTACTGTAAACGCATCCACGGTTTCTGCTTTGATCTCTTCCGCCTGACCATCAATCGTTTCTTTGGAAGGATCAATATTCTTTCTTACATTACAAACGGGACAGCCCAGACTTTCATCCAGAATCTGTCTGCCGCAATTCGGGCAATAACTCATATTTCAAACCTCCAATATTTTACCTTTCATTTATCCAAACAGAGTACCTTCATCTTCCCCATCCATGATACGATGAATCACCTTGGGGTCTTCCCCCAGAGCAATGGCCATCTGCACCCCTGCCGCAAGGCAGATCTCTGCCGCCTGTAGTTTTGTTTTCATGCCACCCACACTGAATTCAGAGCCTTTCTTTTCCCCTGCCATGGCCTTGATCTCATCGGTAACGGCTTCCACATGGGAAACGCGTTTTGCATCTTCATGATGACGGGGGTCTTTATCATACAGCGCATCGATATCCGTCAGCAGAATTAAAAGATCCGCTTCCACGATTTCCGCTACCATGGCAGAAAGGCGGTCATTATCGGAAATTTCGATTTCGTATGTAGAAATGGTATCGTTGGCATTGATGATGGGAACGATGCCCATTTCCAAAAGGGTCATCAATGTATTATGGGTATTTTCATAACGGCTGTCACTGTTCAGTTCTTCCTTTGTCAGCAGAACCTGTGCCACCGTCTGATTGTATCTGTCAAAAAAATTATGATAGATCTGCATCAGCACGGCCTGACCAACTGCTGCTGCTGCCTGTTTTTCCTTCGTGATTGTGGGGCGTTCCTTCATATTCATACGCACTGCGCCAACGCCGATGGCACCGCTGGTGACCAGAATGACTTCCTTGCCGCGGTTCCGCAGATCTGTCAGCACCCATGCCAGTTCTTCGATCCGTTTCAGGTTCAGCCTGCCGCTGGGGTATGTGATGGTGGAAGTACCTACCTTAACTACGATTCTGTTACAGTCTTTTAATTTATCTCTCACAACGATTCACTCCGTTTCTTTTGTAGATTTCTCCTCATGTTACAGTATACACCAAATTGCATCCATAAAAAAGGAAAAATATATTAAGAATCATAAAATCCATCTGTCTCCTCGCCCGACGAAATATTTCGAGATCATTCCTTTTACACTCCTTTTTTATTTTTGCTTTCACTTTACAAAGAAATTTCTACCTTCCACTATTGCCAAATTTCCAAATTTTATATATAATCCCTATGCGATAATTATTATCATTTCATGAGTAATGAGGGGGATTTTTTATGTGGATCTTATTTGCATTTCTTTCTGCCGTTTTTGCAGCACTGACTTCTATTCTTGCCAAACTCGGTATGAATGGTATCGATTCTAATTTAGGCACTGCCATTCGTACGGTTGTCGTGCTAATTATGGCATGGGGCATCGTGCTGATCACAGGGAAACACCATGGCATCGAAAATATCACCACCAAAGGCTGGATTTTCTTGGTGCTTTCCGGTCTGGCAACGGGCCTTTCCTGGCTGTTCTATTTCCATGCCCTGCAGATTGGAGAGGCATCCAAAGTCGTCCCCATTGATAAATTCAGTGTTGTCATCTCTATGGTACTAGCATTCCTGATCCTGAAAGAACCTGCATCCCTGCAGACAATCATCGGCGGTGCTTTCATCACCATCGGCACTTTTGTTCTGATCCTGTAAACAAAAACAACCCCGACACATTTGGTGTCGGGGCTTTTTTATTGTGCTGATTACAGTTTGAAGGAGCTTTTCAGAGGAACGATACGGTTGAATACCAGATGATCTTCTGTTGTATCCTTTGTATCCACGATATAGTAACCGTTTCTCATGAACTGGAATCTTTCGCCCTTCTGCGCGCCTTTGACGGAAGGTTCGATGAAACATTCCTTCACTTCCAGAGAAGTGGGGTTCATAATCATTTCACCGTTGGGATCATCGGGATTATCCAGCATCATATGGTCATACAGTCTGGCTGTTGCAGGAACATTTTCTGTAGCAGATACCCAGTGCAGTGTACCTTTTACTTTTCTGCCGTCGGGAGCGTTGCCGCCTCTTGTTTCGGGATCGTATGTGCAGTGAACCTCTGTCACAACGCCGTTTTCATCCTTCACGAAGTCTGTGCATGTTACGAAGTATGCACCTTTCAGACGAACTTCCTTGCCGGGAGCCAGACGGAAGAATTTTTTCACAGGTTCTTCCATGAAGTCTTCTCTTTCGATATACACTTCTCTTGTAAAAGGAACTTCTCTTGTGCCCAGTTCGGGATTTTCAGGGTTGTTTTCCACTTCGATCATTTCTGCCTGACCTTCGGGATAGTTTGTGATCACGACTTTCAGAGGATCCAGAACAGCCATAACCACTTTTGCTTTTGCTTTCAGGTCGTCACGGATACAGTAATCCAACAGACCGCTGTCAACCATGCTGTTTGCTTTGGAAACACCGATTCTTTCGCAGAAATCACGGATGGATTCAGGGGTATAGCCACGGCGGCGCAGACCGCTGATGGTCGGCATACGAGGGTCATCCCAGCCGTCAACCAGATTGTTTTCCACCAGCGCACGGAGTTTTCTTTTACTCATCACTGTATTTGTCATACCCAGACGAGCAAATTCGATCTGTCTGGGAGGATTTTCTGTGTAGCCGGCTTCTCTTACCACCCAGTCATACAGAGGTCTGTGGTCTTCGAATTCCATGGTGCAGATGGAGTGTGTGATGCCTTCGATGGCATCTTCCAGAGGATGTGCAAAGTCATACATGGGATAGATGCACCATTTGTCCCCTGTGGTATGGTGTGTAGAATGGGAAATACGATAAATGACAGGGTCTCTCATGTTGATATTGGGAGACGCCATATCGATTTTCGCACGCAGTGTTTTGGAACCATCGGGGAATTCGCCTGCTTTCATTCTTTCGAACAGGTCCAGATTTTCTTCCACGCTTCTGTTTCTGTAAGGGCTTTCCTTACCGGGTGTAGACAGAGTACCGCGGTATTCTCTCATTTCTTCCGCTGTCAGTTCATCCACAAAAGCCTTGCCTTCTTTGATCAGTTTCACTGCCACTTCATAATATTTATCAAAATAGCTGGAAGCATAGTACAGTCTGTCTTCCCAATCGAAGCCCAGCCATTTTACGTCTTCCTGAATGGATTCTACATATTCCACATCTTCCTTTGTGGGGTTTGTGTCGTCAAAACGCAGGTTGCATTTGCCGCCGTACAGTTTTGCCAGACCAAAGTTCAGGCAGATGGATTTTGCATGACCGATGTGCAGATAGCCATTGGGTTCGGGCGGGAATCTGGTATTGATTTTATTCAGTTCGCCCTTCAGGTCTTCCTGGATGTAATTGTGGATAAAGTTACCGGTTGCACCCAGACCGCTGTTATTTTCCATGATTTTTTCTTCAGCCATTGGTCGCCCTCCTATATTTTCATTCATTTAGAATCGTCTTACATCATAGTATGATAGTTTATTATACATCAATGTAAGTTTGATGGCAAGAAACGGGAAAACTTTTTTTATTCTATATATAGATTATCGATATATGGTTTTG
>CALFPN010000104.1 GCA_937919015.1 uncultured Clostridia bacterium | reverse complement strand
ACTTGCATGTGTTAAGCACGCCGCCAGCGTTCATCCTGAGCCAGGATCAAACTCTTATATTAAAGTTTAAATCGTGGCCAGATCATTTTCTGGCTAATTGTGTTCCGATTTTTTAAAAACCGGCAAAATTCTTTTGCAATCGTTTCCGTATTGCTTTGGAATTTTATGGGTTGTGTGTTCATTGTACGCTATTCTATTTTCAAAGTTCACAGCACTTCCGCAGTGCAAGGATTATTTTAGCAAAGGAGTGCCACATTGTCAAGCATAATTTTTAACTTTTTTCAAATTTTTTTCATGCACCAAAAAAGCCTTGAAAATCAAGGCTTTTTCAATTTTTTCATTTTTAAATTTAATCCTCCAGAACAACTTTTCTGAAAACTTCGCCGATATTTTCTGCGATCACCAATGCCGCTTTGTTATCATAGGGTGTTGCAGATTTATTTACCAGAACCAATTTATTCCCTCTGTAATAATTCAGCAGTCCTGCCGCAGGATAAACATTCAGGCTGGTGCCCCCGACGATGAGCAGATCCGCCTTGCTGATATAGTCCACAGATTTATAGATGGTCTCCTGATCCAGCCCTTCTTCATACAGCACCACATCGGGGCGAACAATACCACCGCAGGCATCACAGCGTGTAATGCCGTCATCGGCTGTCACATAGTCTAGATCGAATTTCTTCCCGCATTTCATGCAATAGTTCTTATATAAAGTCCCATGCAGTTCCAGTACATTTTTGCTGCCGGCCCTCTGGTGCAGATCGTCGATATTCTGGGTCACAACTGCTTTCAGCTTGCCCATTTTCTCCAGCTTTGCCAACGCTTTATGGCAGTCATTGGGCCTTGCATCAGGGTAAAGCAAAGTCTTCTTATAATACTTGAAGAAAACCTCCGGATTCTGCATGAAGAATGTGTGGCTCAGAATCACCTCCGGACGCACGCCATATTCGTTGATCGCCTGAAAGATCCCGCCTTCGCTGCGAAAATCAGGGATACCGCTTTCCGTAGAAACCCCTGCCCCGCCAAAAAACACGATATTTTCACTTTCATCGATCCATTTTTTCAGCTGTTTCCATTTATCATCCATAGGAACCCCTCCTGTCTTTTATCCTGAATCTTTGCACCTAATTATACCATAAAAAACAGACCTTTGCGCTGTTTTCACAAAAGTCTGTCTAATTTTATTCTTCTGTATTTTTTTCCTCCGTGGGCTTTTCATAGTTTACGACCGTATCAATGATCCGATGGTTTTCCACCTTTTCCACCTGAATCTTCATACCGCCTGTTTCCAGCACAAATTTTGTACCATCATCAGGAATTTTTCCCAGTTCCCCGAAAATATAACCCCCAAAGGTATCATATTCCTCCACCGGCAGCTTGATTTCCAGTTCCTCCGCCACGTCATCCAAAGATGCGCTTCCGCTGATCTTCCATGTATTTTCTCCAACAGCAACGATTTCTTTCTCATCAGCATCCAGATGGCCTACCAAAAGTTCCATCAAATCATGCATGCTGATAACACCGCTCAGACCGCCGTATTCATCCAGCACCACCGCAAAATGCTTCCTTTCTTTTTTCATATTATGGAACAGAACGTCCGCTTTCATGGTTTCCGGCACATAATACGGTTTTTCCACCGCCTTTGCCAGAATATTTTCTCTGCTTCTATCTTCCAACCGGAAATAATCCTTCGTATTCAGGACCCCAACAATATCGTCCTGATCTTCTCTGTAAACAGGATAGTAAGTAAATCTGCTCTGCAGGATAGTTTCCTTCCATTCCGCATCGGATTCCTCCAGCCCAAGGGCAGTCACGTCCACACGGTGAGTACAAACTTCATCCACTGACGTATCATCAAAAGCAAAGACATTCCTGATCCATTCCGTTTCTTCTCTGTCAATAGTACCTTTTTCCGCCCCTACTTCCAGCATCATGTAAATTTCCTCTTCGGAAACGGTTTCATCCTCATCTTCAGGATTGATGCCCAATAGTTTCAGAATCCCGTTTGTGGAAACCGTCAGCAGCCATACCAGCGGGGCAAAAAACTTGGACACCATGGTCAGCATACCACTCATGCCCAAAGCCAGCCCTTCCGCTTTTTTCATGCCCACACGTTTGGGAACAAGTTCACCAAACACAAGGTTAAAATATGCCAGCACCAGCGTAATTACAAACACCGCAAAGGTTTCCAGAACCGCCGTGGAAATGCCAACTCCCGTTTCCTGCATCATTGCCACCAATGCACCTGCAAAGTTTTCCGCCGCAAAGGCAGAGCCCAGCAAGCCTGCCAGCGTGATCGCCACCTGAATGGTAGACAGAAATTTTGTAGGCTGTTCTGTCAGCGTCACCAGCCGCCTTGCTCTCACGTCTCCTTCCTTGGCCATTTTCTGCAGTTTTGTATCGTTCATAGAAATGACCGCAATTTCTGCACTGGCAAAAATCGCATTCAGCGCAATCAGAACCACCTGTAAGATCAACGGACCTATATAACTCATATTTTTCTTCCTCTCATTCTATTCTAACTATACTATATCCAAAACAAAACACAAAAAGGCATACCCCGCCCTCAAAAGGTGGTGTATACCTATTTCTATTTCTCATCGACATATGTAGTTTTTAAAGTGCATCTTCGGGCGTAACTGTCGTCCATGCCGTTTTCACTCTCCTTAACCATGATATTGAAAGGTATTCTGCCACAAAATCCCCACAGAGTCAATAGGATAAATCTTAAGATTCTGTGAACATTCTCAGAACACGCCGGTTACAAAGATTTCCATACCAATGAAAATCAGAATGACACCACCCAGAATACTTGCCTTGCCTGCCAGTTTTGTGCCGACCCTTTTCCCAATTTCCAGACCGCCAAAACAGATCACAAAAGTCACCGCTGCAATGATGACCGCCGCCAGCAAGGCCAGAAAGAAATCATAATCTGCGATGGTGAACCCTACGGAAAGGGCATCAATGGAGGTTGCCACCCCCTGTACCATCAACCCCATAAAGCCAACGGCACGAAGTTCTTCCTCCTCATCGCCGCCTTTGATGCCTTCCAGCAGCATCTTGCCGCCAATAAAGCCTAATAAGGCCAATGCAATCCATGGAATACATGCTTCAAAAGCCTGAAACATATTCACAATCGTATGAATACAGATCCACCCCAGCATAGGCATCAATGCCTGAAAGAAAGCAAATACCCCTGCCATCCCGCACATACGGCCTTTTTTCATATAAGGCTCATTGAGCCCGTTGGCAAGGGAAACAGAAAAGGCATCCATGGCCAACCCCACGCCCAATAATACACTGTTAAACAAAAACACAAAACCGATCTCCATAAAAACTTCCTCCTCTGTACTTTATATGTATCCTTCGTCCTCTCTAAAACAAAAGAAACCCGCGTATGGTGTGTGCCATACCCGGGCTGTTCGGTCGATAGACAGACTCCATGTATAGCTTCACAGTTATACATGAGTCTCGCATATTAAAGCAAGCCAGGCCTTTATTTGCCAGTATGTTGACTTGCTGCGCAGTCTCCTGCGCTTGCTACTCCCTCATTGTTGGTATTATTTTATCATACAGGATTTTTTTGTCAAGCATCACAATTTTGCTTCATACAGGGCATCACTGCCGGGCTGTTCCAAAGGCAGTCGCATACCGTTTACCAGCATATATTTTCCGCCTTCCGTCAGCTTGCCGATGACAGCCGCTTCAATTCCCTCTGCCTGCAGTTTTTCCACCAGCTTTTCCCCGTCATCCGCCGCGATGATCATGGTACCGCTGGAGATCAGTCTGAAATAATCGATCTGCATTGCCGCACAGATCTTTTTTGTTTCTTCCTTTACGGGAATGTTTTCTACGAAAACCTCTACACCCAGTCCGGAACATTCTGCCATTTCCCATACCGCACCAAGAATACCACCTTCCGTGGCATCATGCATGGCCGTCGCGCCATGTTCAAAAGCAATCAAAGATTCTTCTCCCACAGAAAGGAAGTTTTTCATCTCCTGTGCGTTCTTCAATTCTTCTTCAGAAAGGTATGCACGCAGACCTTCTTCCCACTCTTTGGCAAGGATGGCAGTGCCTTCCGTACCGGCCCATTTTGTCATGATCACATCCTGATCGGCCTTTGCACCGCCCGTTGCCAGAATCTTTCTGTTTCTCGTCTTACCGATGACTGCTGCAGAGATCAAAGGCTTCGTCACTGCATCGGTCACCTCCGTATGACCGCCCAGAATTTCAATCTTTCTTTCTTCCGCTGCCCTGAGTGAGCCTTCCATGATTTCCTCCAGCAGCTCTTCATCACTGCCGGGAGGGAGCAGCACCGTCAGCAGTATCCCCATAGGCTCCGCGCCGGAGGAATACACATCGTTACAATTGATCTGTACCGCCAGATAACCGATATCCTTCGCCGCCCCTGTGATAGGGTCTGTGGAAAGGATACAGATTTCCCCGCCCAGATCAATGGCAGAGCAGTCCTCCCCCGTGGTAGGGCGCAGGATCACGTCATCTCTTTTCACCTTGCTGCCCATCATAGGCTTCATTACGATCTTCTCCAGAATTTCAGGAGGTATTTTTCCGATCTCAAACATCGTCTTTCGTCCTTCCTTTGCAAAAAGCCTCTATAGGGAAATTCCCAACAGAGGCTTATCTTCCTTTCTTCCTTTACTGAATACCGAAACCATCCCCCGCAGGCAAGCCAACCGCATCGATTGGTTCAACAGGCGTTGTGACCGCAGGAGCCGTTTCCACTTTCTTTGTACCTACCGTCACCTCATCGGCAACCGCACGGTAAGAAGAACTGCTGAACCATTCTCTGTTCTTTTTGCCGCCTTCGGTAACCGTCTTATAAACGCTAACCTTGCAGCCGGTTCTGCCCTTGGAGGTCACTTCTCTTTCTCCTTCCGGTCTTTCGGGATCTTCCTTTACTTTTTCTGCAGGCTTGGGAATTGTTGCTTCATAAACGGTGTCAAAAGCAACTTTTCTGCCTGCGTTATGCACTTCATGTCCGAAAATATTCATCACCAGTTTGCCGCCGCTGGCATAGGCTTCAATCATGATTGGATATTCTGTATTGTTTCTGAACTTCAGGTCTTTATAATTACCTGCAACGGCAGCATCTCTGCCCAGAGGAACATACCCTACCGTCATGGAATGAGGATGTCTTTCCACAATTTCCAGTTCTGCCATCAAAGCCGCATTATACAGGGTTGTCGTCACCTGACAAACACCGCCTGCCATGCCCTGCTCTACCTTACCGTTGTTATAAACCCCGGCCATTTTATAACCGCCGGCAGCAGTCTGGCTGCCCAGTTCCACATTGGCAGAGAACACTTCACCGGGCGCAAGGATCGTCCCGTTGATATAATTACAGCCAACGGCCAGATTTGTATTTCTGTTTCTGTCGCTGTTATTGAATGTCGTATAATAGGTACCGATCAGA
The DNA here is from genome assembly GCA_937919015.1 of uncultured Clostridia bacterium. Taxonomy (GTDB): domain Bacteria; phylum Bacillota; class Clostridia; order Lachnospirales; family Anaerotignaceae; genus Anaerotignum_A. The sequence continues at coordinate 5,326 of CALFPN010000104.1, read as the reverse complement.
TCTGTCACATGTTCATTATCTTCCGCAGTCACATCAGCCTTTGTCACCTCTGCCACAATCAGCACTTCGCCGCTCGTGCGTGTTTCCACAACTTCCGTTACCGCTGCCAGTGTTTTCACCTTATCCATGACCAGACCGTCTTTTTCCTCGGTAATGATAAATTTACCATTCTTTCTTGTAACGGTACTGTCCTCTGCTTCCCGATCAAACTCTTCTGCAATTTCAGCCAGTTTTGCATCCATCAGTGCCGTATCGTATGTATAAGGCACTTCGATGTCGATATTCCCTTTCAGCAATTCCTTGCCGACTTTGAAATTTTCTTCTTCTGTGCCCGCTCTGCCTGTTTCATAAGCAGCCTTTACGGCTTCTTCCACCTGATAGCCGGCACCGATTTCCGCAAAGGGGATCTCCCATTTCATTTCTTCTGCGGTTTCTCCCTCAGCGGATTCTGTTTCTTCGTCGTAATACAATGTCAAAACCTGACCGCTGATTTCTGTCTGATACTTATCCTGCAGCAGCAGCAATGCTTCTGCTTTACTGAGGCCAGCCACATCCATACCGTCAATGGTCACACCCTGATAAATACCTTCTGCCGCCAGCAATTCGCGGATTTTTCCCTTCTGCATCTGATGATAGCCAAAGAAACCCACTGCCACCACAGCCACCACTGCAGCCACGATGACCATTTTACTGTTGCCCTGAGATCTTCGCTTTCTTCTTCGTCCCTTACTCAAGCTTTTCGCCCCCTCATTTTTCTTATGCTACTTGTATTTCCAAGCGCACCCTTTTCGCTCTTTTTACTTACTTTTCTACAAAAACATTACACTTATCATAGCCAAGTTTGCATAAAATTACAAGAGTATTTTCGTTTTTTCGTCATATCCAATGATTTCCTCAATAGATACCATAACCGATAAAAGGAGCAATCAGGCTAATCACCAGGGAAAATGCCAAAATAATGGCAATTGCCGCAGAGGCTCTCTTTTTCATTTTATATTTGTCAACGGGTTTCATGTTTGTTTTCCTTCTTTCCAAATAATCCTTCTGTATCCAGCCCCATTTCCTTCAGAAAACGAGAGGGCTCTTTTTCTTTTTCATATCTTTTTCTGACTGCGGAAAGACAAAGCTTTTCGCCGGCCCGCGTCATAGCCACATAAAACAGACGTCTTTCTTCTTCTATTTGTTCCAGCCCTTTTTCATGGGGCACAACACCCTCCACCAATGTCGGCAGAAAAACCGCCTGAAATTCCAGCCCCTTCGCACTATGCATCGTCATCAGGGCCACCCCTGTGCGCTGCTGTCCCTTTTTCCGGGTCTGTTCCTTCATCTGCCGGCTCATTTCCTCCAGCCTGTTCCGAAACATTTTTACATCAACACAGTCCTTTGCCGTTTCCATCACTTCATCGGCAATTTCCCACAGCACCTGTGCACTGGTGCGGCGATAAGCCGCAAATTCCTCCAGATACTCATCGTAGCCGATAACCTTTCGCACATATTTCAATCCGTCATAAGGCTGCTTTCTTCTGATCTGACTCAAATCGATTCGCAGATTTTCCAGATGTTCTTCCTGCCATTTTTTCAGAGAAGGGCAGACAAAAAAACTGCGCATCAGATTATAGGGCATGGTTTCCGCTTCCGCCAGCAGATCCTTGCCGATATATCGTTTCGGTTTATTCAAAATACGCCGCAATGCACTGTCTGATTCCTCATTTTCCGCCAGAAGTAAATAAGCCAGCAGATCTTTGGTAATCCAATGCTCATAGACATTACCGCTGTTGTCCCGCAGATCATAGGGAATGCCCCTTTTATACAGCTCTCTGGCAAAAGTTCCGCCCTGCAGATTGGTTCGATAGATCACTGCAATTTCCGTCAAGGGTACGCCTTCATCCAAAAGCGCTGCAATCTTTTCTGCCACGCAGGCCGCCTCGGCAGCAGTATCCTCTGCCAGAAAAAAGGTCACCTTATCCCCTTCTGTACCGGTGCCTTTCATATCCTTGACAAAACGCACTTCATTATTTCCAATCACTTTCTCCGCCAGAGAAATGACCCTCTCCGTGGAGCGGTAATTCGTATTCAGAATCACCTTCTTTGCCGCAGGATAGATTGTCGGAAAATGCAGCAGAAAATCCGGCCTTGCCCCGCGGAAAGCGTATATGCTCTGGTCATCATCCCCCACCACAAACAGGTTCTGATGCCCCTCCGCCAGAATCTGCAGACATGCAAACTGGGCTTTATTCACATCCTGAAATTCATCTACCAGAATAAATTTATATTTGTTCTGCCAGAAGGTGCGTACCCTTTCCTCTTCCGTCAGCAGCTGGTAGCATAAGGTCAGCATGTCATCAAAATCGATTTTTTCATGTCGTTCCTTATATCGTTCATAGGCATGGAATACTTTCCGAAATTCTTCCACCGCCATGCCCACAGGCTCAAATTCACTGATCGTTTCCAGTTCACTGTTCATCAAGGAAAGCTGGGAGAAAAATACGGAAATATATTCCTCTATATCCGGAATATCCCATTTCATCTCCTCCAGAATGCCCCGCAGAACATTTCGTCTTTCTTCCTCCTGAAAGACCCGTTCTACATTCCAGCCGTATCTGCTGCGCAAGATACGGAAAAAGATACCGTGAAAGGTTCCAAACACCACCCCTGCCGCGCCGCTTGCCTTTCCAAAACGCTCCCGCATTTCTTCCGCCGCCGTCTTGGAAAAGGTTAGTGCCAAAATTTGGGTGGGTCTTGCCAGCCCTCTTTCCAAAAGCCGAAGGATACGGCAAAGCAATACGGTAGTTTTTCCGCTGCCGGGCCCCGCCAGCACCAGCATTGGCCCCATTTCATGACAGACTGCCAATCTTTGGTTTCCATTCAGTTTCTTGCTCATTCCGTACCTCCTTCCGATCGTTCTTTAAAATAATAGTATATCATAAAACAACCGAAATGGGCAGAAAAAAGCACTTTTTGTCCATTCTTCAAACATTCTTAAGAAAATCATAACGGCTTTTTGATTGTAAATATCTGTAATCTGTATTAAAATGATAAAATATATTTTAAAGGCAAACCAAACGCCAACAACTGCTTTTCGTCTATAGAAATATAGAAACCTCAGGAGGTCATTATGAATATCGGCATTTTTTCCGACACATATTTTCCACAACTGAACGGCGTAGCCACTTCTATACGGACGCTTGCCACCGCGCTGGAAGAACGTGGACATCATGTATATATCTTCACACCATCCGACCCTCGCTGCGGTGCAGACTATGATGATCTGCGAGTATATCGAGTTCCCAGCGTTCCCGTACATTTTGTACAGGATTACCGTGCCGGCTATGTTTTTTCTCCTTTTCTGGCGAAAAAAATCGTAGATTTGGAGCTGGATATCATCCATACCCAAACAGAATTCTGTCTGGGCGCCTTGGGCAGATTCATTTCCACCACCCAAGGCATTCCTCTGGTACATACTTATCACACCATGTATGAAGATTATGTCCATTATATTGGCGGCGGTCATATCATCTCCAAAAAAATGGCAAGAGGCTTCAGCGGTATCTACTGCAACGCCGCCACAGCTGTCATCGCCCCTACCCGCAAAACAGAGCAGCTTTTAAAAAGCTATGGCGTGACCAAACCCATTTCCATCATTCCCACCGGAATTAACACTTCCAATTTCCGCAAGGATCAATTTAAACCTGAAGAAATTCTGGAATTAAGAAAATCCCTTGGTCTGCAGGCGGATACCCCTGTCATCGTTTCCATCGGTCGCCTTGCCAAAGAAAAGAGTATTGATGTTGTGATTGGTGCCCTGCCTAAACTCATCGAAAAATTACCTGATCTGAAAATGGTCATCGTCGGTGAAGGCAATGAAATGGAAAATCTGAGCAGCTTTGCAGAATCCATCGGTGTCAGAGAACATATTCTCTTCACTGGCGGAAAACCCTGGAAGGAGATCGGCAAATATTATCAACTGGGCAATGTTTTCTGCAGTGCTTCCGTTTCTGAAACGCAGGGCCTGACCTTCGCAGAAGCTTTGGCAGCAGGGGTGCCCGTTGTTGCAAAAAAAGACGAATGTATCGAAAATATTATCGATGATAACGTAACAGGCATGCTTTTCGAAGCTAACGAAGATCTGCCCGATCTGCTGTATCGTGTATTGACAGACGAGACTCTTTCCAACAGGCTTTCCAAAGCATCTGTAGAAGCCATGGAAGCCCTTTCTGTAGATGCCTTTGCCGACAGTGTTGAACAGCTCTATCAGAATATTCTGGACAGTGGAGAACGTCCCAGAAAAATCGCCGCACCTGCTCTCCCTCTGGTTATGGGGGTAAAAGCAGTCAAAGGGATCACAAAAATCCCTCGCAAACTGGCACACCATTCGCATCAAAGGGCAGCTGAACTGCTTTCCTCAGCTAAAGAAAAATAATCACAAAAAGTTCGAGTATCCTGCATACTCGAATTTTTTTATTTTTTAGAAAAAAAGTTGTTGACAAATCAATCGACATGCTGTATTATAAATTTTGTTCAAAACGAATATGTGAGTGTAGCTCAGCTGGATAGAGCGTCTGACTACGGATCAGAAGGCCGCGTGTTCGAATCATGTCACTCACATCTAAACCGCAAACCAAATGGTTTGCGGTTTTTGTTTTATCGCGGAGAAAACCAAAGGCAAAAGAAAAGCACGAAACTTGCTTGCAAGTTTTCGTGCTTTTCTTTTCAATAAAAAAGGCGGCATTTCTGCCGCCCAATTTATCGTGGGTGAGTTTGTTGCTTATACAACGGATAGATTATTTGTCGATCTGAGGAGCAACGTCATCCATCCATTTCATCAGACCGCCCATTTCAGCGTCTTTATCATCAACGTATTTCTTCGTTTCAGATGCGATAACGCCAGACAGACCGATCAGAGCAACCATGTTAGGGAATGCCATACAAGCATTCAGTGTATCAGCTACGTTCCAAACTACGTCCAGAGCAGCTACACAACCAACGAATACAACCAGTGTCCATGCAATACGGAAAGGCATGATGGATTTAACACCTACCAGGTAAACCCATGCACGTTCGCCGTAGTAAGACCAACCCAGAATTGTGGACCATGCGAATGTGATCAGACCAAATGTCAGAACTGCGGGGCCAACAACGGGGATCGCATTGAATGCACCTGCTGTCATCTGCGCACCTTTCAGACCTTCCATACCTACGGGGTCTTTAATGATTGCAGATACCAGAACCAGACCTGTCAGCAGACATACAACGATTGTATCCCAGAATACACCAGACATGGAGATCAGAGCCTGTCTTGCAGGGTTTCTTGTAGCTGCACATGCGT
>CALFPN010000103.1 GCA_937919015.1 uncultured Clostridia bacterium | reverse complement strand
CAGGTATTGGTAGTATAGGTTCTGGTGGCGGTGGTAATTCAAGCGGTTCTGGCTCATCTTCTTCCACAAAAGACCCTCATATTGCAGAAGTAGACGCATACAAAAATCTAACCGATGCCGTAGATGAATATGACCGTAAACTTCAGCAACTAGAACGCACTTACGATAACACAGACAGCGTAGAAGAACGTATCGGTCTAAAACAAGCAGAAATCAAACTATACCAAGAACAGAAAGATGCTATTGATGCTCTCAACAAAGCCCGTGACGCTGAAATTTCTGACCTTGTAAATAAACTCCGTGGTCAAGGATTTAAGATTGATTATGATCCTTTTACAGACAATCTTCTCATTCATAACAGAGAACATATCAACGACCTCAATCAATCTATCATTGAAGAATATGAAGAAATGGTTGAAAGAGTTGACGAACTCAATGATGCTAACAAAGATTCTGCTGACCAGTGGGATGAACTCACCTCTTCTATCGTAAAGGCTGGTAATGAACTAAAAGACCTTGAGCAAGAAAAGTTTGAAGATTACATTGAAGGTGCAGAACATCTCCTTCGTCTGATGGAAAACAGAAAAGATGCTTTTGGTAAAGAATCTTCTGTTTACACAGATATGATGAATGCCACTCTGAAACGTTGGAAAGACCTTGTTACAACTGATTATCAAGGCAATATCGACCAAATCAGAGAATTAGAAGAACAGTGGATGGATTTCTATGATGCTCGTATTGAGAAAGAAAAAGAAATCCTTGAAATGCAACTGGACGATAATGACAGAGTTTTAGACGGGGTTATTAAGGTTATCGATGACCAAATCAAAGCAATTGACGATCAGATTGATGGTCTGAGCAAGGCTAATGACGAACGCAAGAAAGCATTAGAACTGCAAAAGGCTCAAGCTGAATTAGATAAGGCTCGTAATCAGAAAACTAGACATGTTCTTCGTAAAGGTCAAGGTTGGGTTTGGGAGTCTGATGAAGATGCTGTTAAAGAAGCAGAAGAAAATCTGTCTGACCTGAAATATGAATCTAAAACAGATGCTCTTGAAAAAGAAAAAGAAGCATTAGAAGACCTGAAAGAAAAATGGGAAGAAATTCCTGATATCGCAGAAGATGAACAAAATCGTCTACTGATGATTGAAAAACTAGGTGCTGATGCTGAAGCCGATATTCTGGACGACAGAATTGATGTTTATGAAGATTTCAAGGACGATTACGTAGACATTCAGGAACAGATTCAAGATAAAACAGATGAACTAGAAGAGCATACAAGTAAAGCATATTTGAATGTTGTAAAAGCATTTGAAAATATGGCTAAACTTGCAGGTATTGGTTTAGACACTGGTGCAACAACACAAAAGACACAATCTTCTTGGTATGTAAATAAAGATGGTACTGCACCCTCTCAAGCTAAAAAAGGCGATATCATTTATACCAAAGGTGGTACTTATGAAATCACTGGCAAAGATGAAAATGGGAAGTTCACAAGTAAAAAACTAGATAATGTATCTACTCCTATTACAGATGGTATGTGGGGTAAAAAGATTTCTGAAGAAGTTATTAAAACCACAGAAGATGTAACTGATTCTGTAGAAGATATTATTCGCGTAAATGAAGATATTGTTGATAAAACAAAGAAACAAATTCTAACTGACGCAAATCTGCAGAAATATATTGATGAAAACTCCAAATATACATCAGATGAAATTGTTGCCCTCATGGACAATGAAGAAGTTATGGATATGTTGTCTGATTATACGGATGATAATAGCGATGCCACAGAAGATAATACGGATGCGCTTTATAGATTTATTGATGCCCTTGCTAATCTTGAATTAGAAGTTCCTTTGGAAGAAATAACTCTGGAAAATTTTGATGACAGTATCATGGATGAAAAAGACCAAGCATACATCAAAGAACTTCAGAGAGCATGGAATCTTGCTATGGAACAAGGCAATATTGAACTTGCAAATCAGATTCATGCTATGGCTGATGAGGCAAGAATGCGTTATTTGGATGATGATCCAAATAATGATTATAACGCTATTGCTGAATCTTTTTCTAAATTAGAAGATAGCAAATATGAATATTCTTATTCTACACAAATTGGTGGTAAAAATGGCGATTCTGAAGCTACACAGAAATATCTTGATAACATTAGTTGGCTAAGAGGTAAAGCTGACTGGTCTGATGAATTTATTGACAGATTAGATAATGTTGTAGATGCTATTGAAAATGGCAATGGTTTGACTGCTACAGTATATGAAGACCAATATGGTAGAACATCCACTATTATTGACTATACCGAGAAGAAAACACCTAATACGAACAAAACTTCTGGCAATAAAACTCAAGGTCAGAAAAATACTGAAACTCATGTAAAAGAACAGTCTGATAGAGATAAAATTGCAGATGCTCAGAAAAAATATAATGAAGCAAAAGCAAAAGGTGATAAACAAGGTATGGCAGATGCCCATGCTGAAGCAGAAGCAGTTCGTAATAAATATGGTTATTCTGGTGGTGACGATGGCTCTCAACATATTGTAACAAGTAATAAGAAATCTGCTAAAAGTACAGATGAAAATACTAGGGCAACAGACGATAACACAGATTCTAACTATGAAGTATCTGATACAAACAAAGAACACACCAATGTAACCAAGGAAAATACAGCACAACTTAAAAAAGGTACTACTGTCACTGTAAACGTTGAAGGTAATTCCAGTTCTGGCAGTAGATCTAGTTCTGGTAGCAAAGGTAGTAGTGGCAAATCGTCCGGTGATTCTGGTGGTACTTACAAAATGGACAATGATCCCAAAAGCCCAACATTTGGTGTTAAAGTAAAACAATACGCCAAAGGTGGTACTGACATTCCTGCAGGTTTTGCCAATGTCGATGAAAAAGGGGCAGAACTGTCAATTCAGCCACAAGAAGGTAGATGGATTAAATTTGAATATGATGGCAACGCTGTGTTTAATGCTAACTCCACAAATAATCTATTGAAATTTAGTGAAAATCCTAAAATGTTCTTGAGTGATGTTCTTGGCTATGATGCTCTGAAAATGAATCAACAGATTATTTATACTGGCAGTGGCGAAAAGGTTATTAATTATAATATTGATTCTATCAACCCTACCCTACCTAACGTAACGAAGCCTGATGAATTCTGGGATGAATTTACTAGAAACCTCCCTAATGAAGCTAAACAGTGGGGTAGCACTGGATATTGAAATAGATCAAATTGGATTTAAAATAAAAAAGAGATGGATAATTCCCATTACCATTGGGTTGATGCCATCTCTTTTTATATTTCAATAAAATTATTTCAGATAACCATACTCCTATTTTCATACAAAGAAACGCAGCCAGCAGTCTGGCGAGAATTCCAGATATAGTTGAAATGACTGTGACTTGTTTTTCTGTGAATTTAGTTTTTAAATAGGTTTTGATTTTCTGGGGTTGATCTATATTGCAAAACCGAATTTTTATTATGAGAAGGGTAAAAAGTATTGCTTTGTTTTCTTGCGGGCGGAGAACAGATTTGCACTTGTACCTGAATCGTTAATTATAAATTTATTTATACAAAAGAGAAAGAACTAAGGTGATCGAATGAAAGAAAAAGATGAAGAACTAAAAATTCCGTTTTGGGAAAAGTATACGCTAACGATTTCAGAAACGGCTCAATACTTTGGGATTGGAGAAACAAAGTTAAGAGAATATTTGAATGCTAATCCAACGGCAAAATTTGTATTTAAAAATGGGAATAAAACCTTAATTAAACGCAAGATGTTTGAAAAAATAATCGATGAAAGCTATGTCCTTTAATGAGGTTGGGAATGTTGCTAGATATAAAAGCCTTGGTATGGTAAAATACAACTATCATATTAAGGCTTCTCAACCAATAAGAAAGGAGAGTTATATGGCTGAGAAGAGAAAAGATAATAAAAAGAGAAATTTGCTAACAGGTGAAAGTCAGCGTAAAGATGGTACATATATGTATCGTTATACAGATTCATTTGGGAAAAGGCATACAGTATATGCACCAACATTGAATGAGTTGCGTAAAAAAGAAAAACAAATAGAGAAAGATTTGAATGACGGTATTTCAACTAAGTATTCTGAAATTACATTAACAGAGTTGTTGCAAAAATATCTTGACGAGCATAAAAGTTGGCGACCCTCTACAAGAAATAAAAAAGAATATATTATAGATGCGGTCAATCATCATCCTTTATCAACAATGAAAATATGTGATATTAAAACATCCAATATCAAAGCGTTTTATTTAGCTTTATATGAAAAAGGGCTGACAAGACAAACTATTGTAGGATATGGTCATGTTCTACGCCCTGCATTTGAAATGGCGGTACAAGATGATTGGATTAGGAAGAATCCATGTAAATTTAAACTGGATTTTTTACCAATTACAAATAAACAGAAAGTAGCTCTAACGCCTAAAGAAGAAAGTTTGTTTCTTGATTTCGTACAAACAAATGAAAAGTTGGCTTGGTACTATGATATCTATGTTTTAATGCTTGAGACAGGAATCAGATTAAGTGAACTGTGTGGTCTTACATTAGATGATATAGATATGAAAGAACGTAGGATAAGCATAAATAAGCAAATGTGTGTGCCAGCTGCAATAAATGGGGTGCGTAAATTAAGAATTGATGTGTTGAAAACGGAAAATGGTGAAAGAGAAATTTTTATTTCTGATCAAGCATATACATCGTTGACTAGATTGTTGAAGAGAAGAAAAGATAATAATTTCCCAGAAAGAATTATAGATGGATATAGTAAATTTCTTTTGACATCAAATAGACAGTCAGGCATTGTTACTCATGCGATGATTGATTATAACCTGAATAAGGCTGTTACATTATATAATGAAAGCCATAAACAATCACTTCCTCATATTACACCACATATATTCAGACATACATTTTGTACACGCATGATTGAAAAAGGAATGGATATTAAAACGCTACAGTATCTTATGGGGCATGCAGATGTTAAGACAACATTAGATGTATATACACATTTGTCAGCAGACACGGCGGTTTCAAATATGGCAAAAGTAGTTGCGAAGTAAGATTATTTAGAGTTTATAATTTACACCAATTTTACACCAATTAAATGATAAATGGTGATAAAATATGATGCCATATGAAAAATCCGAACAAGCCTTTGAGGCTGAAAATTCCTTGTAAAATCAATGTTTTTGCGATGTTTTAGGGCGATTCATACTTATGTTAGATAATGACATAAAAAGTTTGAAAGATTCTTAAGAAATCCCTTAGAAAAGGGAAAAAGAATCTTTGGTTTATTTTGACTTGATATTATAGAGTATGATATAATCAATTATTATGTGTATATAGATCGTTACAAGGAGGAAGCCTATGTCTCAGGACAAACAGAAAAATATTCGAAATTTTTGTATCGTGGCCCATATTGACCACGGCAAATCCACACTGGCAGACAGACTGATCCAGAAAACGGGTCTTTTGACAGATAGAGAAATGCAGGAACAGGTTCTGGATAACATGGATCTGGAAAGAGAAAGAGGGATCACCATCAAATCTCAGGCGGTACGTCTGATTTATAAAGCGCAGGATGGGGAAGAATATCAGTTTAACCTGATCGATACCCCCGGCCATGTTGACTTTAACTATGAAGTTTCCCGTTCCCTGGCGGCCTGCGAGGGTGCGGTGCTGATCGTTGATGCGGCGCAGGGGATCGAAGCCCAGACACTGGCAAACGTATATCTGGCTTTGGATAATAATCTGGAAATTTTGCCCGTAATCAATAAAATTGACCTGCCCAGTGCAAACCCCCAGTGGGCAAAACAGGAAATCGAAGATATCATTGGTATCCCTGCAGAAGATGCACCTGAAATTTCTGCGAAAAATGGGATCAATATCGAAGATGTGCTGGAACGCATCATCACAGATATTCCTGCTCCCACAGGGGACCCCGACGCGCCCTTGAAGGCACTGGTATTTGACTCTGTGTATGACCAGTACAGAGGCGTTATCGTACTGATGCGTGTCTTTGACGGCAGCATCCGAAAAGGCAGTAAAGTAAAAATGATGGCCACAGGCAAGGAATTTGATGTTGTGGAAGTTGGTGTATTTGGCCCCGGTCGTTTCATTCCTGCCGATGAGCTGAGTGCCGGTATGGTAGGCTACTTTACAGCCAGCATTAAGACGGTTTCCGATACCCGCGTTGGCGATACGGTGACATTGGCGGCAAACCCCACCGCTGAAGCACTGCCCGGCTATAAAAAGGTAAACCCCATGGTTTACTGCGGCATCTTCCCTGTGGATGGTGCAAAATATCCTGACCTGCGTGATGCATTGGAAAAACTGCAGCTGAATGACGCAGCGCTGTTCTTCGAACCGGAAACCTCCATCGCCTTGGGCTTTGGTTTCCGCTGTGGCTTCCTTGGTCTGCTGCATCTGGAAATCATTCAGGAAAGACTGGAAAGAGAATATAATCTGGATCTGGTAACAACGGCACCCAGTGTTATTTATAAAGTATATCTGACAGACGGCACAAGCTTTGATCTGTCCAATCCCAGCAATATGCCCGATCCTGCTCGTATTGAGAAGATGGAAGAACCCATTGTGAAGGCGGAGATCATGCTGCCCAAGGATTATGTTGGCCCCATCATGGAACTGTGTCAGCAGAGACGTGGGGAATATATCAGTATGGAATATTTGGATTCCAGCCGTGTGATGCTGACCTATCATATGCCTCTGAATGAAATCATCTATGATTTCTTCGATGTTTTGAAATCCAGAAGCCGCGGCTATGCTTCCTTTGATTACAGCCTGATCGGTTATCAGGAAAGTGATCTGGTGAAACTGGATATTCTGGTGAATAGGGAACCTGTCGATGCATTGTCCTTCATCGTACACAGAGCATCTGCAGTGGAACGCGGCAGAAAGATGTGTGAAAAACTGAAAAAGGAAATTCCCAGACATCAGTTTGAAATTCCCATTCAGGCGGCTATCGGTGCAAAGATCATTGCCAGAGAAACCATTTCTGCCCTGCGTAAAGACGTATTGGCAAAATGTTACGGCGGTGATATTACCCGTAAGAAGAAACTGTTGGAAAAACAGAAGGAAGGTAAAAAACGTATGCGTCAGATCGGTAACGTAGAAGTACCTCAGAAAGCGTTTATGTCCGTACTGAAGCTGGACGAAGAATAAGTAAAAAATAAAAAAAGGAAACGGTGTGGCATTAGTCACACCGTTTTTTGCATGATTTTGATATAATGTAAGTAAATCACAGAAAAATAATAGATATTGGTATATAATAAAGAAAAAACAAGAGAATAAGAGAGCGTATATCACAGAAGATGAGAGAGGAGCTGTCATTATGAAGGAACTGAACATGAATCTGGAACTGTATGAAAAAAGCGTAAGAGAAAGTGAAAAACCTGTATTGGTAGAATTCTGGGCACCCTGGTGTGTATATTGCCGTCGTATTGCTCCTGCTTATGATAAAGTTGCAGAGCAGTATGCAGACAAACTGGTGGTAGGCAAGATCAATGTGGATGATGTGCCGGAAGCTGCTGCAAAGGAAAAAATCGAAGCGATCCCTGCACTGGTGCTGTATAAGGGCGGCGAAGTGGTTGGTTCTATCGTTGCACCTGAATCCAAGGCAAAAATCGAAGCATTTATCGAAGAGCACCTGTAAGAAGGAGGGGCTTTTATGGAACATATTTATGATGTCATCATAATTGGCGGCGGCCCCGGCGGATATACTGCCGCTCTGTATGGGGCAAGGGCGGGGCTGGATGTCTTGGTTTTGGAGAAGCTTTCCGCAGGAGGCCAGATGGCACTGACCTCCCAGATCGACAACTATCCCGGCTTTGAAGAAGGCGTAGATGGATTTGAGCTGGCAGAAAAAATGCAGGCAGGCGCAGAAAGATTCGGCGCAAAAACGGAACTGGCAGAGGTATATTCTGTTGACCTGAAAGATAAAATCAAAAAGGTAGATACCAGTGAAGGAACATTTTATGGAAAAACCGTCGTGATCTCCACCGGTGCATCGCCCAGAGAGCTGGGGCTGGAAAAAGAACAGTCTCTGGTAGGCAAGGGTGTCAACTATTGTGCAGCCTGCGATGGGATGTTTTACAGGGGAAAAACTGTTGTTGTGGTTGGCGGCGGCAATAGTGCAGC
>CALFPN010000102.1 GCA_937919015.1 uncultured Clostridia bacterium | reverse complement strand
AGTCATGGAAGCCATGGAAGTGCTGAAGGGCAACGTGGGCGGAGATTTATTGGAAGTTTCTCTGACCCTCGGTGCAAATATGCTCCTTCTGGCGGGCTCCGTGAAAACAGAAGAAGAAGGGAAGAAACTGCTGCTGGAAAATATCAGAAACGGAAAGGGTCTGGAAAAATTCAGAGAAATGCTGGCCCAGCAGGGGGGCGATGTGAATATCATCGACAATTATGACCTGCTGCCATTGTCTCCTATGAAAATGGAAGTGAAAGCAGAAAGAAGCGGCTACATCACCAGAATGGATACAGCCATGATCGGACGTGCTTCCCAGGAAACGGGGGCGGGGCGCATGTTTAAGGGGCAGCCCTTGGATTTTGGGGCCGGAATCATCATGAAAAAACGAACAGGTGATGCAATTGCAACAGGAGAAACACTGGCGGTCGTGTATAGTAAAAGCATGGAAAAATGCGACTCTGCTGCGGATTTCCTGAAAAAAGCAATGCAGATCGAAGCACAGAAAGCGGCAGAGCAGCCGCCCCTCATCCGCAAGATCATCAGACAGGAGGATTGAGATATGAAACGAGCAATTATTGTGGTGCTGGACAGCGTTGGCATTGGCGCACTGCCTGATGCAGCCGATTTTGGCGATGCCGGCAGTAATACATTAGTCAATATCAAAAAAGCAAGACCTGAAACCAGTCTGCCCCATCTTTGTGCCCTTGGTTTGGGCAATATTCAGGGAGAAGGCGTTGCACTGCTGGGCAAAGCGGAAGCACCCAAAGGTGCTTTTGGCAAGATGGCAGAAAAATCCATCGGCAAGGATACGACCACAGGCCATTGGGAGATTGCAGGCATCATTACAAAAAAACCGTTTCCTACCTACACGGAGACAGGGTTTCCCAAGGAGGTCATTGACGCTTTTGAAGCAGCCATTGGTACAAAATGCATCGGCAACTATGCGGCATCAGGAACGGTCATCATTCAGGACTTGGGGCCGGAGCATATGAAAACAGGCTATCCTATCGTGTATACTTCTGCGGACAGCGTGTTCCAGATCGCTGCCCATGAGGATGTGATCCCTGTGGAAAAACTGTACGAGATCTGCGAAAAGGCAAGAAAGATTCTGACGGGGGAACATGGGGTGGCCCGTGTTATTGCTCGTCCCTTTATCGGCAATGAGAAGGAAGGCTTCACCCGTACGAAAAACAGAAGGGACTTCTCTTTGGAGCCTACAGGTGTGACGATTCTTGACCTTGCCAAGGAAAAAGGGATGGAAGTGGTTGCCATCGGTAAGATCGAGGATATTTTTGAACATCGCGGCATGACAAAGGCAGACCATACGGCCAACAACGCCGAAGGGATTGAAAAGACCCTGCAGTTTATGAAAGAGGAGTTTGCAGGGATTCTGTTCACCAATCTGGTGGATACAGATATGATCTATGGCCACAGAAATGATGTGGAAGGCTATGCTTCTGCTTTGGAATATTTCGACCATAAGCTGCCGGAGATCCTTTCTCTGATGAAAGCGGAGGACATTCTGTTCATTACGGCAGACCATGGCTGCGACCCCACGACGGAAAGCACAGACCATTCCAGAGAATATGTGCCTGTGTTGGTTTACGGGGAAAAGGTGAAGGAAGGCGTTGACCTTGGCGTGCGCAAAACCTTTGCAGACCTGGGTCAGACCATTTCCGATTATCTGGGGCTGGGGGCAGCCTTTGAAGCGGAAAGCTTTCTGGCAGATATTTTGAAAGCAGAATAAAACCGGTATTTTTGCCCATACTTTTCTCAGAAGGGAGTGGTATGCGGTGAAAAAATATAAATGCAATACCTGCGATTATATTTATGACGAGGCAAAGGGCGAGCCGGAAAACGGCATTGCACCCATGACGGAATGGGAGGATTTGCCGCCGGATTATGTCTGTCCCATATGCGGATTGGGCAAAGAAGCCTTTGCTTTATATGAAGAAGAGACAACGATCAAATAAGCAAGAGCTCTATGGGGGGACCCGTAGGGCTTTTCTTTTGAGGGGAAAAAGTTTACAATCAGAAAAAACGGATGAAAAGAGGAAGAAGTATGGAGAAAATCATGCTCAGACCTGTGACCGTGGCAGATGCGGCGGAACTGGTCTCTATTTATGCACCTTATGTGCAGCAAACGGCTGTGACCTATGAATATGAAGTGCCTTCTGTGGAAGAATTTCGGGGGCGCATTGCAAATACCATCAGAAAGTATCCCTATCTGGCAGCGGTGGAGGAGGGAGTCATCCTTGGCTACGCCTATGCCTCGGCCTTCCATCCGCGGGCGGCTTTCCGCTGGACGGCAGAGGTGACGGTCTATCTCAGAAAGGAAGCTCACGGCAGGGGCATCGGCAGGATGCTTTATGAAGCATTGGAAGAAGGCTTGAAAAAGCAGAATGTACAGACAGCCATTGCCTTGATTGCAGACCCGAATCCGGAGAGTGTAGCCTTCCATGAAAAAATGGGCTATGCTGTGGCGGGCAGACTGACCAATTGTGCCTATAAACTGGGGCAGTGGAGAGGGATGCATTATATGGAAAAATCCCTGGGAGAGCATAGGGGAGAACCGAAACCCTTCCTTCCCTATGGGGAAATCGAACCGTGAGGGGAACAAAATCTTAAGATTTCCGTCAGATAGGCAGAGAACCCTTGTAAAAGGGTGGGATTTGTTGCGTTTCGGCCCATTTTGTAGTATAATTTGAAGATGGGAAATTTGCGTATATCAATGGATAGAAGGAGACTATACATGGAAGATACAGTAATCGTAATTATGCTGAAAGATGCGGAAACAGGCTTTCTGGAAAAGGAACTGGGGGCATATACCCTGCCGGAAAACAGCGGCCTGATCTTCAATCTTTACGCAGAAGATGAGGGGAAAACAGTTGTTCTGCGCCTGACCTGTGATAAGGAACTGCAGGATTGGGAATATGATGCAGTCTATGATTATTATGATACAGAAACGGTAGGTGTTCTGGTAGATTCTATCGAAGAAGAGGATGGACATTATGACCCTGTCTGGGTAGTGCGTTTCCCCTTCGCGGAAGAACAGGATGTGATGGAACAGAAACTGACGGATATTCTGGAAAAGCATCAGGAAGAGCTGCTTTCTGTATACGAAGCGATCAAAGATAAAGAGGATGATTATCGTGAAGAATAAAAGCTGGCGTTTCTTATGCCTTCTTTTGGGCCTTTGCGTCTGTATGAGCGGCTGCAATTTCGGCAGCATAGAGCGGGAGGATCCCCCTTCCATGCAAGCGAAGCAGGAGGACGGGCATACGACGGAGATCATTGTTCCCGGCGGGAAAGAAGATAAAACGGAAGAAGACGAGGAAAAAGCAGATAAGAAAAAAAACGAAAAGAAAAAGGAAGAATCGAAAAAAACACAGTCAAAACCTTTCTGGCAGAGCGAAATATCCATGCATTATGAAAATCTGACGGCGGTGGCGGCGGCAGCCCAGCAGGATTATCGCATCAACGGTGCAAAGCGGGGATGGATGAGCAAAAACGGGAGGCTTTACGGCTATTATGATGGCTGTTACATAACACCTGCCATGCTGGTGAAGGAAGGGTATCTGCAGAGCGGTCTGGATACATCCGGCTATGAGATTTTGCTGATTGACGGCAGCGACCTTGCAAAATATGACGGAGCAAGTGTGCCCGCCGGCGGCAGAAAATTCTGCGCCTTTGCGGCGGTGAAGCAGAACAATAAATATCTTCTGGCTTGCGCTGACGGCAAAGCGGGGCAAATTTCTCAGTCTGATTATACTTCCCTTTTGGCGGGGTATCATCAGAGCCATGGTACGGTAGGCAGATTGTCTTCTGCCTCTGCGGAATATGGACGCATTCTGAACTATATCGGTCTGTATGAAGGAAAATTTGAAGATCTATATGTTCGCGAGATCAGAAAAGATAATAAATATGCATCGGTGACCTTTTCTGCGGCTTCCAATGCTGCAAATATCAAGCAGTATATCCTGAAAAACGATGACGGTTTCTGGGAAGTGGTATATCCCAATGTGCAGATGGATGCATATCCCATCAATGCCATCAATAAAATGGTTCCGGATTTCAATGTAGAAGTGCTGCCGAAATACAATCTGGCGGCATGGAGAAATTTGGTGAAAACGGAGCAGGGCGGTGCGATTGCGGCGTTGTTCAGTAATTATCTGATCACCAGCAAAAGCCAGATCGCCTATCAGTGTGCCACAGCAAGCTGTGCCTATTTCCGTTTGACAGACGGTTCCCGCTGTGTTGCGTATATGAACGGGGAATATTGGACAGCGGCCCGTGTGGATTCCGACATTGCGGCGAAAAATTATTTTATGGAACGCACAGGCGTTGACTACAGCTTTATCATTCTGGATGACTAAGAAGGTGTTGCCTTATGACGAAAACCAATGTAATGCGTCTGCTGGAAGCGGCAGGCATCCCTTACCGTACGGCGGAATATGAATATGACGAATCCAACCTTTCCGGCCTCCATGCGGCAGAGCAGGTAGGGATGGCACCGGAGCAGGTGTTTAAAACGCTGGTGACCCGCGGAGAT
The DNA here is from genome assembly GCA_937919015.1 of uncultured Clostridia bacterium. GTDB lineage: Bacteria > Bacillota > Clostridia > Lachnospirales > Anaerotignaceae > Anaerotignum_A. The sequence continues at coordinate 2,947 of CALFPN010000102.1, read as the reverse complement.
AAAAACGGCATCAATGTGTTCTGTATCCCCGTGGATATGGAACTGGATCTGAAAAAAGCGGCGGCGGTATCGAAAAACAAAAAGGTGGAAATGACCCATATGAAAGAATTGCTGGGGCTGACGGGCTATATCCGCGGCGGCTGTTCTCCTGTGGGTATGAAGAAAAAATACCCCACTTATATCGATGAAACCTGTATCTTGTTTGACGAGATTGCGGTCAGTGCCGGCATCCGAGGGGAGCAGATCATTCTGAACCCGCAGGATTTGATCCAATACACGGAAGCGACGGAAGCGGACGTTACAAAAAATATGGACTGAAAAAAGACCCTCGAAGGAATTTTCTTCGGGGGTCTCTTTGTTTTTAATCGGAGATCTTCAATGGGGGGCTGAGGGGTGTTTCCACGCCGTTGACTACGGCGGAAACCTTCATATAATAAGGCTTTTTCGGGTTGATGGAGATGCCGAAGGACTGAGGAAAGCCCCAATACCAGATGTCACTGTTCAGGGAAGAGTTTTTCAGTTTTTTGTAGGCTCCGTTTTCGGAATTGGATATATACACATAATAATGATCCGCTTTATATACGGGAGCCCAGGAAACATAGGCATAATTGTTTTTCTTTGCAAAACGCAGATACTTCGGTGCGGTGGGGGTATAGGGGTAGTTTTTTATCTCGTTCAGGGGGATGGACAGGTTTTGGGGTACCTGCAGCACATTGGCCATGGGGATGGAATGATACTGCCCATTTCCGTAGGAAGAGGTCATGCCGATGAGCCTGTCGGAAGCATCAAACAGACCACCGCCGCTGCTGCCTTTGGCAATGACTGCGGAAGAGGAGATCACATCCCGGTCGAAACCGAAAATAGTACCATGAGAGGCAGTATTGCGCATGCCGAGGGGAGAACCGATGGCGGTCACAGGATCGCCCGCGGCATACTGATGGGAAACCGGAGCAGGAGTCAGACCCTTCTTTTCGATTTTCAGCAAAGCAATATCCTGCTGAGGGTCAAGGCCGACGATGGTTGTTTTGCCCTGATAAATGGAGCCGTTGTTGAAGACGAACTGCATGGCGGAGGCATTTTCGATGAGATGAAAGTTGGTGGCGATCAGCCCGTTGGCGGAAAGAACAACGCCGCTACCCTGCATTTTATTTGTCTGAATATAAACAACAGAGTCCTCTTTTTTGTAGCTTTCCGCTTCGGCGGAATGGATCAGAACAGTAGAAGATGACTCCTCCCACTGCACATCTGCGCCGCTGTATTCCGCGAGGAAGCGCAAAGGCACAAAGGTGCGGTCATTATGGAGCTGGGCGGGAACGTCAATCGATACTTCTTTGGTATTTATGGTAATGGTTTTGCTGTTTAAAGGAAGAGAAATATTTATGTCGCCTTTCATAGCCAGTACAGTCTGGGTATGCTCTATCCAGTGAACGGAATAGCCCAGAGATTCCAGCACGCCCCGCATAGGCACCAGAACACGGCCGTTTTCGATATAAGGAGCAGGGTCAAAGGAAAGGGGGGTTCCGTTTAATGTTACAGAAACAGAGGCGGCGGCAGCCGCTTGTATACTGCAGAAATATAAAAGAAGAAAAAGGAAACATCCCTTTAAAATTTGTTTCATGGTGCTGCACATCCTTTCAGAAATTCAGTATATCATAAATTCGGCGGTAGTGTTGGTTTGAAAAGAGGAATCTTTGAGAAAAAATTGCTTTTTTTGACGATTTGTAGTATCCTTTCTAGACAAAGGAGGAAGACTATGTTTGAGCGGATCACAGAGGAAACCTTCGACGAGGTCTTTCCGCTGCTGGAAGAGGCCTTTCCTGTCACGGAACTGCGCATCAGGGAGGAACAGAAAAAACTTTTGCAGGAGACGTGCTACCGTCTTTACGGTGTTCGCAAGGAAGGCATTTTTGCAGCAGTTTTTGCGGCATGGGAGATCGAGGATTTTTTATATATCGAGCATTTTGCGGTGAAAGAGGAATATCGTAACGGTGGTTACGGCGGCAGACTTCTGGATCTCTTTTTGGAAGAAAAGGGAAAACAAATGGTTCTGGAGGTAGAAGTGCCGGAGGATGAGATGACCAGACGGCGGGTCGGCTTTTATGAGCGGCACGGACTGGTCTATAACGCTTATCCCTATCTGCAGCCGCCTATGCGAAAAGGGCAGGAGATGCTGCCCCTGCGGTTGATGACAAAACCTGCGGAAATAGATGAAACAACATACGAAAGATATAAAAAACGAATATATGAAGTCGTATACAAGTACAAAAGTGAAGAAGAGGAGGCTCTTAATATGAAGTATTGTTTTGGGATTGATATTGGTGGGACAACAGTAAAGATCGGTCTGGTTGCGGATAACGGTGAGATCGTCACACGCTGGGAAGTACCTACCAGAAAAGGCAGTGACCCCACAGGTCTGCTGGAGGATGTAAAAGTTTCTCTGGAAGCCTGTATGGCAGAAAGAAACATTGATAAGGAAGATATTCTGGGAATCGGTATGGCGGCACCCGGCCCCGTAACCGCAGACGGCGTGCTTCATGGCTGTGTCAATATCGGTTGGGGCGATGTGGATCTGGACGAGCTGGCAGAACGGCTGGATCTTTTGATGATTACCCATGGACATGAGGATCATTTCAGCACAGCGACAGTGAAGCATTTGCTGAGGGGAACACGCTGCCGTTTTGTGATCCCGGAAAGCTGCCGGGAAAAGGCACTGTCCATTGAAGGGCTCGCACAGCGGGCCGTGTTTGCCAAACCGGGCGATGTGCTGGAGGTAAGTGGCGTACGGGTGGAGTGCATCCGCGCGCTGCATGGGCATATCGGCGGCACGGTGTATTCCGGCGCCTCTATGCTGGACTGCGGCTATCGCTTTTTCTTTGGCGGGAAATGGTTTTATCAGCCGGGCGATACGGTGCTTTTGGAGGAGCATCTGGATATGCAGGCGGATGTG
>CALFPN010000101.1 GCA_937919015.1 uncultured Clostridia bacterium | reverse complement strand
TAGTTCTACAAAAGTCTTTTTTTGTGCTGTCCGAACAAAATGGTTCGGTTCACAAATAAGTTCACTCATTCGAACGCCTTTTTCTATTTCTTTGCGGAGCAAATGGACTGATATTTTCGAAGAAAATATCAGTGTTCTCCGCCGTTACGACGATTTCTGCATCAGAAGCAGATCATTGATTGTAATATCTGTAGTAAAGCCGCCCATTTCATCAGAAAGGCTTACTAATCTGATATTTTCATCATCCATAAAATGCAGCACATGGGTCATGCCGTTGGTTTCCCCAATGGAAACCAGATCTGACGCATCGGCAATGCCGTAAAAATATGCTGCCATACCGCTCTGACGATAGGCTTCCATGATGGCCACCGCCGTTTCATAGCCTGCTTCCGTGCAAGTAAAAAGTGCTTTTGTTTTCTGTTCTGCCATGCTTCTCACCCCTGTTTCTTTTCCACCAGAAGTTTTTCCAGCTCATCGATAAAGGTATTGATATCCTTAAACTGACGATATACGGAAGCAAAACGCACATAAGCCACCTCGTCCACTTCCTTTAATCTGTCCATAACCATATTGCCGATCTGCTTGGAGGGTACTTCTCTTTCCCCGCTGCCCATCAAGGTATTTTCGATATCATCCACCAGATCCTGAATCTGCTGGGCTGTCACCGGGCGTTTGTTGCAGGATTTCATGATGCCGTTCATAACCTTGCTCTTATCGAAAATTTCTCTTGTGCCGTCACTTTTGATAACAGTAATGGGGATCAGGTCGATCCGCTCATAAGTCGTGAAACGTTTCCCGCAGCTTTCGCACACACGGCGGCGGCGGATCACGGAATTTTCATCCTGGGCACGGGAATCGATGACTTTTGTATCATTATAATTGCAGAAAGGACATTTCATAAGATTTCCTCCTCCGTTAGTTGACATAGTTCCATATAGTATCAGTATAAGGGAGAAACCACCATTGGTCAACAGAGAAAACACAATATCTTGTGTTCAACATTCCTCTGTGCGCAGGATATCTTCCCCATCCACCTCCACCAGAATGATATCATCCCCAATGCGGCGAATACACCGCCATGGTACAAAATAGGCCCGCTCTTTTCCAAAAAAGCAGAACTTCCCGCCCTCCTCCGGAATGATGAGGGTACAGATCTTTCCCGTCACGCTGTCGATCTCCAGATCACAGACACAGCCCAGCCGTTTGCCATCGCAAATATTGATGACTTCTTTTTCCTTCAGCTCAGAAAACCGCTCCCATTTCATAAATTTTTCACTCCTTTGATCATTTTCTACCTTTAGTCTATGTTCAAACAGCTTATTTTCCATTATTTTTATGCACCTTTCATAGAATTACACAATATCTTGTGTTCCCCTTGCAATTTTATTTAATGTGCAATACAATATATATGCTTACACGCGCAAGCAACGACACAATATATTGTGTTCGATTTCATACAAAATTACATTGACCATTGGAACAACGAACGAAAGAAGGAGTGCCCGCCATGATTACCACGATCACAAAAAGAGACGGCCGTCAGGTGTTCTTTGACATTAACAAGATCGCCAGTGCCATCGACAAAGCCTTTCAGGCAACCGTAGGCGCGAAAGATTATAGCGTCTGCCTGAATCTGGCCCATGAAGTATCCAGCAGATTTGAAGAAAAGGAAATCACCTCCCCCACCGTAGAACAGATTCAGGACAGCGTAGAACGCGTACTGATTGACCATGGTTATGTGCGTACGGCAAAGGCTTACATCCTGTACCGCGCAGAACGTACCAGAGTGAGAAACATGAATGATCGTTTGATGAAAACTTTCGAAGACATCACATACAAAGATGCAACAGACAGTGACATCAAGCGTGAGAATGCCAATATCGACGGCAACACCGCCATGGGCTCCATGCTGAAATACGGTTCCGAAGGCGCAAAGCACTTCTATGAAAGCTATGTGCTGAACCCCAAACATTCCGAAGCCCACAGAAACGGTGACATTCATATCCACGATCTGGATTTCTATACTCTGACAACTACATGCTGTCAAATCGACCTTCTGAAACTGTTCAAGGGCGGCTTCTCCACAGGTCATGGTGTATTGCGCGAACCCAACGACATCGCTTCTTATGCTTCTTTGGCATGTATCGCCATCCAGTCCAACCAGAACGACCAGC
>CALFPN010000100.1 GCA_937919015.1 uncultured Clostridia bacterium | reverse complement strand
GCAGGGCTGACAGGGGCGGTTGCCGATATCATCGGCGCAACACTGCTTCCCAGTGCCGCATTCTTCCCCGGCTTTACACTGACGGCATTTATCACTGCCTTCGGCTACGGCTTTTTCCTGCACAAAAAGCAGGATATGCCCCATATCGTGGCTGCAGTGCTGTTTTCCGAGATCGCGGGAACGATTTTACTGAACACATTATGGATCTCTATCATGTACGGTACGCCTTTCATTGCTGTCATGATCCCCAGAATCGGACAGGCAGTGGGCATGGGCATTGTTGAAATTATTGTCATTAAAATTCTGGCAAAGTATATTCCACAATTAAAAAAAGCTATTTGATTTGAGGGCTCTGCCCTCAAACTCCCGCAAGCCTTTAAAAAGGCTTGACCTAAACTTTAATGAAAAAAGATGCTCTTTCGAGCATCTTTTTTATTCATCCCGGATATTTCCTTTGCGGATATTTTCTTCGATCAATTCCTTTGTATATGCCCCGATCACTTCCGAGCCAAGCTGATTTCTGGCATGACGTTTCATGATCTGCGTCCTTGTTACCTGATGGGCCTTCCAGTCGCCGCCATCATTGGAATCATTCAGCATCAGGGGCTGCAGATTATCCATGGTACGGGCAAATTTCGCTTCCGCCGTTTCCCCTGCTTCAAATTCTTCAAACAGCCCACGCAGTTCTTCTCTCTGGTCATCGGGAAGCAGGCCGAAAATACGCTCTGCCGCCAGCCGTTCCCGCTCCGCCTGCGTCTCCATTCCTGCCGCATCGTAGGCATAGGTATCCCCCGCATCAATCTCCACAATATCATGGATGAGGGCCATCATCATGGTTTTCGCCAGATCAATGGGTGCATTGGCGTATTCCTTCAGCAGGTAGATCATCATGGCCATGTGCCATGCGTGCTCCGCATCATTTTCCTGCCTGCCGTGGCCGGAAAGATGGGTCTGGCGAAGGATATTTTTTTCCTTGTCCGCTTCCAGAATGAAAGCCAGCTGTTTTTCAAATCGTTCTCTGTTCATAAGAACCTCCCGCGAAAAGAAAAGGGACGCTTCTGCATCCCTCAATTTTTAAAAGAAGCCTTAGACCTTTCGGCCTAAGGCTTGGTTTGCTGCGCAAATTGCTTACATCATATCAATTTATCTCACTTCGCAAGCGACCTCGCTAAATTGCTATTTCCGTAAGACTTTTCTCCGCTATAATCAATATTCAGGTTCGATCAGACCATATGTGCCGTTCTTTCTCTTATAAACAACGTTCACTTCATCTGTTTCGCCATTGCGGAATACGAAGAAGCTATGGCCTACCAGTTCCATTTCCATCACTGCTTCTTCTGCGTCCATGGGTTTTACTTCGAAATGTTTTACTTTTTCGATTTTAACCATAGGTTCGTCATCCAGATCTTCTTCGGGAACCAGAATTGCTGCATATTCTGCTGCGTAAGCATCTGCACCCGCTCTTACTTTTGTACGCATGCGTTTTTTGTAACGTACTACCTGACCTTCCAGAATGTCAACGGCTTTATCCATAGCAGCTGTCATATCTGCATCCTGCACTTCGGCACGCACATATCTTTTATTCATGGGAATGGTTACTTCAACAGTAGAAACCAGTTTTTCCAGACTCAATGTAATGGTTGCTTCTGTATCCTCAGGGAACAGTCTGGCAATACGATCCATTTTCTTTTCAACCATTTCTTTTGTTTTGTCCCATACATCGATGTTCTTACCAATAATGTTGTAACGCATAAAAACAACTCCCTTCGTGATCCTCTCTTCTGTTCGGAGGATCGGTGAACTATATCGAAATCGGCACTGCCGATTTGATTCAAAATCAGCGGAGGATATTTCCTGTCTGCTTACTCTTATAATTCTCCATATTTTTTCAAATCCCTTTTTTCTTTTGCAAAAATATTTGGTTTTTTAAAAAAATTTTTCCTCTGTCAATACCCGAAAAAAAGTTTGTGGAAAATTTCAGGTTTAGTTTCCATAACTCTTTTTATTTCCAAATGAAAATTCTTCTGTCCAAAAAGAATGGCGGATTTTCAAGGTTTTCAAATTTCCACAAAAGATACATTTGTTCTTCTTTTTTCCACAGATTCTTTCTACAGAGACTGTGGATAATGTGAATAACTTTGTGGAAAACTTAGGTTTCAGGCATTTTTCATGTGGATAAATTGATCAGTTTTTCCCCATTGTCCACAAAGGGCTGTTTCTCTGCAGAACGTCCATAAGGTTACATAATATTATTTTGGAAGTCTTTTTCCAGAAAAAAACCTCGGATCAGCTATATCCGAGGTTTCCTTATTTTTCATAAGATTTTACGCCTGTAGTTCTGCCAGCGCATCCATATAGTATGCTTTTGTTTTTTCATCAAAACAAACGATAGTCACCTGTTCGATGAAATCATCATGATCTAAGAAATGCAGGATCTCTCTGACAGCGATTTTTGCCGCCTGATCCACAGGGAAACGATATACACCGGTGCTGATGGAAGGGAAGGCGATGGTTTTTACCCCATTTTCCTTTGCCAAAGCCAGACAGTTTTTATAACAGTTGGCCAGCAGTTCCTCTTCTCCCCATTTCCCGCCGCGCCAGATGGGGCCGGGCGTATGGATGACATATTTTGCTTTCAGCTTATACCCCTTTGTGATTTTTGCTTCGCCGGTATGGCAGCCATGAAGTGTTTCACATTCCGCCAACAGTTCCGGACCCGCCGCACGATGGATGGCACCATCCACACCGCCGCCGCCCAGCAGGGACGTGTTGGCCGCATTGACGATCGCATCTGTTTTTGCTTTTACAATATCACCTTTTACGATAGACAAACGTTTCATATTGCTTCCCCCTTGTCTAAATATGATTACCCTTGTCCCTTCATTTTATCCGTTTTCCGCAGATTCGTAAAGCGATTTTTCGCAAAAATACTGTGAATCTCCGGCAGGGTTTCCAGATTTATGAAAAAAGAAGCCCAAACGAGGGCTTCTTCCCATAAACGATCATTCTGCTTTTTGCAGATGTTTCACAGGGTCTTTCGGTTCTCCGTTCTGCTCCATGGCAAATTCCAGATGGCTGCCCAGAGCGGCTCCGTATTTTGTGGGGGTATCCACAGCACCGATTTTCTGTCCCTGTGTGACTTTTTCGCCTTCCTTCACTTTTACGGTATCCTCCAGCTGACCGTATGTAGTCAGCCAGCCGTCTCCATGGGCGATCACGATGGTCTTGCCTGTTTCCGTGTCCTCCGTTACCGCCTGCACGGTACCGTCTGCCGCCGCTTTCACCTCTGTCCCCTGCTTGGCAGCAAGACTGATGGATGCGTTTGTACGATACTGTTCCAGTGTCGGGTCATAAATGGCGTGGTCGATACTATAGGGCAGCACCACTTCCCCCTGCAGTGGATACGCAAAAGTCGGTTTTGCCCTCTGCTGCTTTGTCGGCGTTTCCGCTGCAGGGGCTTCCCCTGGATCATTGCTCTGCTTGTTTCTTTCCAGTGCCGCAATCTCAATGGTGGGAGATTTTACCGCTGTAACAGGCTGTTCTGCGTCCTGTTCCACTACCTCCAGATGGCTGCGGTCAAAGGCACGATAGGTGACCCCTGCCCCGACTGCCACCAGACACAGGCACCCGCAGATGGCGATGGTCTGCATCCTTCTGGCAGTTTTGTTTTCGTTTTTCTTCATATCTAAAGCACCTCCGATGGTATTGTTGCCATCAGAGGAAATTTTTATTCTAACATTTGAAATTCCACACCGGAATAATAATGCCGCAGAATCTCCCGATAGGTTTTTCCTTCCTCCGCCAGAAAAGAAGCCCCATACTGGCTCATGCCCACACCATGCCCATAACCGTAGGTGGTAAAGCAGAATGCTCCGTCTTTTTTCTCTATTTGAAAACTTGCACTCCGCAGTCCCAGTTCCTCCCGCACTTCTCGCCCCGAAAAAATCCTTTCCCCCGCCTGCAGCTCTGAAACATAGCCCGCATCGGTACGGCTACGGACAGAAATCTCTGTACTGCCCAGCTTTTCTTTCACTTCTTCTGCCGAAAAGGTCACTATCGTTTCATGCTGCGGTGCTTGTTTGTCCTCGCTGCTGTCCACACTTTTCAGATAAGGCACTTCACTGTTCCATACCTGCACCGCATCTTCTGTTTTTCCCGCGCTTTGGGCATGAAAAGCGGCTAAAATCGGCTCTCCTTCATAGACCATGATCTCCCCTGCCGTTTCCCGTACCGCTTTGCGAATTTTTGCTCCATAAAAAGGATAGTTTTCTCCCCATTTTTCTTTCTGTTCCTTTGTTGTAATATAAGCCTGTCCCACATCATAGAGAACGGAATCCGTCCCCGCCGCCTGCATCTGCCGTACTTGATAGGTGCGGGCGGCAACGGCCTGCGCTTTCAGGGCTTCCTCAGGGAAAGCCGCCGGCATTTCCGCAGCCACCACCCCCACCACATATTCCTCCAGTTCCGATTCCAGAGGGGCAAGATCAGCCGTACCATATAATACCTTCGCCTCCTGCGGCAGATTCCTGCCGAAGCCGCCGCAAAGAAAGGTCACCGCAAGGGGCAGAAGGAGAACCACCAAAAGGATATAAAAAAACAAAAGCCCAAGAAGCCTTTTCATCATGCCACTTCCCTTCCTTTCAGAATATGTGGACTTCCGGTACAAAATGAATTAGAATGAAAAAAGGAGGTGGTTCAGATGATGGAAATCGTATTTGGATATGGCACAGGCGGCATGCTGATGCAGGCAGGCCTTTCCGCAGAAACCATATATTGTTTTGACCTGACACTAAGCAAAGGAAATCTGATGGAAAAACCCTATCCAGACCTGACGGCACTGCGCCTGCGGGCAGAAAACGGAGAGCCCCTTCGCATCTGGTACAGCCATGACCCCGATGAAATGAGCGGATTCTTCTGGCTGATGCACGAACTGGAAGATCTGGAAGGTATTCAGATCCACGGCATAACATTGCCCCCATATTTCGAATGTGATAACGGCGATGTCATCGTCTGGGAGAAATGGGAGGAAGTTGCGCCGGAAGAATGGTCTTTTTTCCTCTCCTGCGAAAATCCCATTCCTCGCAATTACCGCAGGGGCTGTGCATTGGAATGGCGGCAGCTACTCTTGGAAAACACCCCCTTTCGCGCAATGGTGAACGGAAAACTGGTCAGTGCTTCCGAAGCCCTCTATGACTGCTTTCTCCGTAAGGATATTGCCCCCGCCGCATACCGTAACAGAAGATAACAAAAAAGCCCGAAACGCAAATGTGAACCGAACCATTTTGTGCGGACAGCACAAAAAAGACTTTTGCAGAATTAAAT
>CALFPN010000099.1 GCA_937919015.1 uncultured Clostridia bacterium | reverse complement strand
TAATTCTGCAAAAGTCTTTTTTGTGCTGTCCGCACAAAATGGTTCGGTTCATTTTTCTTGGGGTCATTTTTTGTCAGCGGTCGATAGGTGTTGTTTTCAGAATTTCAATGATATTCTGGATGACCTGGGCGGTAAAGCCCCAAATGGTATGTCCTTCGTATTCATAGAACAGCTGCGTTGTCTTGCCCTTGCTGAAAGGATAATCCTTGCCGCCTTCGATGCGTTCGTAGGGGAAATCATCAGATTGCACCACTTTCCAGACTGTGTCAAATTTATCAGGCTCTGTTTCCATGAAGAATTTTAAGGGGACAGTGAAAATTTCCTCCACTTCTTCAGGACTGGGCTTGGCATTGAGATAGATTTCATAAGGCACATAGCCGATGAAGGGCTGGATCATGCCACGGTAAATGGTCAGCATGAAATCACTTTTTCCGATGATCTGGATATCCTCTCTGGGGATACCGATTTCTTCTTCTGTTTCGCGGAGGGCAGTTTCCTTCAGGCTTTCTCCTTTTTCCTGATGACCGCCGGGGAAGCAGACATCGCCGGGCTGGTTCACACCGGCAGCACGTTTGTTGAGGATGAAATGCAGTTCACCGTCGATCTCCGTCAGGAGGGCCAGAACGGCAAAATAGCGCAGACGCCACAAGGGTTCTGCTTTATGTTCGGAAAAGATGGAGGTTACTTTTTTCAGGCATCTTTTGGGTTCCATAATGGGTTCAGTCCTTTCTTAATTTGATGCGGGTTGCCGCCATTCTGCGGCGGCCGTCTTCGATATCGGCATAGTGCTTGCGGGTGGTATTCACATCCGCGTGGCCCAGCACATCTGCCACCAGATAAATATCCCCTGTTTCCTGATACAGATTCGTACCAAAGGTACTTCTCAGTTTGTGGGGGGTGATTTTTTTCAGCGTTACGCCGTTGGCGTATTTTTTCACCATATTCTGTACCGTGCGGACACCGATGCGTTTGCCCTGTCCGGAAAGGAAAAGGGCATCTTCGTTTTCGTCCTTGGTCACGGTGTTTTCCCGTTCTTCCAGATAGTCTTCCAAAGCTTCCCGCACTTCATCCCCGTAATAAAGGAAGACTTCGTTGCCGCCTTTTCGGGTGACTTTCACGGCATTGTTTTTGAAATCCAGATCCTTGATATTGATTCCCACACATTCGGAAACACGCATGCCTGTGCCCAGAAGTAAAGTCATCATGGCGAGGTCCCGTTTTTTGGTTTTTTCGTGGAAGGCTTTCTGGCGGTCTGTCAGTTTTTCTCCGGTTTCCACCGCATCCAGAAAATCCGCCGTTTCGTTCACATCCAGTCGTACGATGGCCTTTTCATGGATTTTTGGGGTATCCACCAGAGAAGCGGGGTCGGCTTTGATGATCTTCTTTTTGTAATAGAATTTGAATAGCATCCGTACCGCCGCCAGTTTGCGGGATTTGCCCTTTTCGTCGTTGTGCATTTCCTTGCCGTATGCGGGATTTTCATGGTCGGGGCGGATATAGTAAGTAAGGTATTCCAGAAAACAATCAATATCCTCGGAAGAAATCTCGTTCAGATGTTCTGCCGTAAAGTCCTTTGTTTCCACGCCGCCAAGGGTGCGGTGCTCCTCGTAGAGATAACGGAAGAAGATCCGCAGGTCATAGGCATAGGCCAGACGGGTTTTTGTGGATGTGGTCTGGGCGATGCCGCGGAAGAAGGACTGGGTGAAAGCGGGCAGTTCTTTCTGGATCTCTCTCAGCCTCTGGGTTTCCTTGTTTTTCAGTTCTTCATGGTAAGTGGACATAGAAATCCTCCTTATTCTTTGGATACCCCATCATTCCAGCCTTTCAGAGAGGAACGTTTGATGGCACCGAACACCTTTTCCTGCAGATTGTCATATTTCTGGGAAAGTTCTGCCAGCATTTCCTTGGTTTCCTGCCTTTTTGTGTTGCCGTCAGCAAGACAGGGGTTTTTCACGATATTGATGCCGCTTTTGGTGACAAAACTGCGACATTCCCATTCGGGTACATACATCAGCGGACGGATGGAATAGAGTTTTTTTCTGTCCAGATAGCTGACGGGGGCGAAGCAGTTCAGTCTGCCTTCGTAAAAAAGGGACATGAAGAAGGTCTCCACCACATCATCCTTGTTATGCCCAAGGGCGATCTTATTGCAGCCCAGTTTTTCCGCCATATCGTTTAATGCACCTTTCCGCATTTTTGCGCAGAGGGAGCAGGGATTTTTCTCTTTTCTTTCTTCAAAAATGATCTGACCGATATCTGTATTCACAACGGTATAGTTGACGCCCAGTTCATCACAAAGGGCCTGAATATCATCATATTTCGCGCCGGGCAGGCCCAGGGAAACGGTGATGGCTTCGATTTCAAATTTCTTGGGATAGAAGCGTTTCAGAGCGTTGAGTGCCAGAAGCAGGCAGATGCTGTCCTTGCCGCCGGAAACACCCACGGCGATCTTATCGCCTTCTTCAATCATATGATAATCATCTACGGCACGGCGCACGTAGCTGAGCAGTTTTTGTAGTTTCATCGCGATCTCCTTTATAAAAACAACACTTTTCTAATCTATATTATATAAAAAGGATGGGGATTTGAAAAGGCGAACACCATCTTTTTTCTTTCTTCTCTGTTCATTTGGTGTTAAAAAGTTTATAATGAGGAAAAAATAAGAAAAAGGGGAAGGTATTATGAAAAAATTACTGGCTATGCTTTTGGCGGGCAGTATGGCACTTTCTCTGGCGGGCTGCGGCGGAGTGGCACAGACAGAAGGTGCAGATGAAAAAACGCCGGAAGAAATCAAAGCGGAATATATTCAGGACATCATTGATGGCATGGATGCAGAGGAAAAAGCGGGCCAGCTCATTATGGCGGATTTTCGCACCAATGCCGATGGAACAGGCATGACAGTCCTTTCCGATGAAGCAAAAAAAGCCATTGAAGAATATCATATTGGTGGGGTGATTTTGTTTGCGGAAAATCTGGATACAAAAGAACAGACCCAACAACTGACAGAAGATTTACAGAAAGCATCGGATTTTGGTCTGCTGATCGGCATTGATGAAGAAGGCGGATTGGTTTCCCGCTTAAACAAGAGCAATATCGAACATGAAATCTTCCCTCCTGCGGCAGAAATGGAAGATGTGGCCTATGCAGGCAGAACCATCGGCACAGAGCTGGCGGAACTGGGCATCCATGTGGATTTTGCCCCCGTTGCCGATGTGAATACCAACCCCGATAATCCTGTCATCGGCACCAGAGCCTTTTCGTCTGATCCGCAGGCAGCGGCCAGCAAGGTGGCGGAATTTATCACAGCCATTGAGGAAACGGGCGTTAGTGCCTGTGCAAAACATTTCCCGGGACATGGGGATACGGCCATGGACAGCCATCTGGGCGAAACCTATGTGGAGCATGACATGGAACGGCTGAGAAGTGTGGAATTTCTTCCCTTCCAACAGGCCATCACTGCAGGAACGGATTTTATTATGGCAGGCCATATCAAGACACCCAATGCTACTGTGGATGGATTACCTGCAACATTGTCCTCAGAAATGCTGGGGATTCTCAGAAAGGATTTGAACTTTGATGGCATCATCATTACCGATGCCATGAACATGGGGGCCATTGTGGATCAGTATGGCAGCGGCGAAAGCGCAGTTATGGCGGTACAGGCCGGTGTGGATCTGGTTTTGATGCCTGCAACCCTTGGGGAAGCGGCGGAGGCTCTGACAGCAGCCATCAAAAAAGGTGATATTTCTGAGGAAAGAGTAAACGAGGCTTTATGGCATGTTTTGTCCCTGAAATATGAGAAAGGTTTGCTTTGATTCCGTTGAAGTATACAAACGATTCTGCTTGAAAAGATGCATCTAAAATTGTATAATTACATTTATAATCTTTTTTCGACAAAAGAAAAATTCAATCTTTAAAATAGAGGAGGTGATGAGTATGGTACCTGTAGAAGAACAATTGTATCTGGAACTGATTGAAAAGATCAAGACATATCATCCATCCAGTGATTTTTCCATGATCGAAAAAGCCTATAAACTGGCAGTGGAGGCCCATAAAGACCAGAAAAGAAAATCCGGGGAACCATATATCATCCATCCTTTGAAAGTGGCATATATCCTGGCGGAATTAGAACTGGATATGGAATCCATCGTGGCAGGCATCCTGCATGATATCATCGAGGACACAGAATACAGTTATGAAGACATCAGCAATATGTTCAGCGAAGAAATTGCTGCACTGGTTGATGGTGTAACAAAACTGGGCAAACTGTCCTATACGACAAAAGAAGAAGTGCAGGCAGAAAACTACCGTAAGATGTTCCTTGCCATGGCAAAGGATATCCGTGTAATTTTGATTAAACTGGCGGACAGGCTGCACAATATGCGTACCCTGAATTATATGAAGCCGGAGAAACAGAAAGAAAAGGCTCAGGAAACCTTGGATATCTATGCGCCCTTGGCCCACAGACTGGGGATTTCCAAGATTCGTTCCGAAATGGAAGACCTGTGCTTCAAATATCTGGACCCTGACGCATTCTTTGATCTGGCAACAAAGATCGAACGGAAAAAAGAAGAACGGGACGAATTCGTGCAGGATATCGTAAAAGAACTGCAGCAGAAAATGGATGAAGCCGGCATCAAAGGCAAGGTTTACGGCAGAACGAAGCATTTCTTCAGTATCTATAAAAAAATGGTCAACCAGAACAAGACCTTGGATCAGATTTATGACCTGTTTGCCATCCGCGCACTGGTGGATAATGTGAAGGACTGCTATGCGGTTCTGGGGATTGTGCATACCATGTATACCCCTATGCCTGGCCGCTTCAAGGACTATATCGCCATGCCCAAGCCCAATATGTATCAGTCTTTGCATAACTCTCTGATTGGCCCCCACGGGCAGGTCTTTGAAGTGCAGATCAGAACATGGGAAATGCATCGTACCAGTGAATACGGTATCGCTGCCCATTGGAAATATAAAGAAGGCAAAGCAAATGAAAAGGGGAGTAAGTCTACCAGAAGAGATGAAGAAAAACTGGCATGGCTGCGTCAGATCATGGAATGGCAGCGGGATATGGCAGATAACAAAGAATATCTGGATACCCTGAAGCAGGACTTTAATATCTTCTCCACGCAGGTGTATGCATTTACTCCGCAGGGGGATGTCATCCAGCTGACGAAGGATTCCACACCCATTGACTTTGCTTATATGATCCACTCTGCGGTCGGCAATAAAATGGTCGGTGCAAGGGTAAATAATAAGATCGTTCCCATCGACTATAAGATCCAAAATGGGGACATTGTTGAGATCATCACATCCCAGAACTCCAAAGGCCCCAACAGGGACTGGCTGGCGGTGGTAAAATCCGCTCAGGCAAGAACCAAGATCAAACAGTGGTTCAAAAAGGAGGAAAAGGAAGAGAATATTGTTCGCGGTCGGGAAATGATTCTGGCGGATATGAAGAAAAAAGGCTTCCAGCCTTCTGATTTGCTGCGTCCCGAATGGCAGGAAATCGTTGTTGTAAAGTACGATTTCAAAACATGGGATGCGCTTTTGGCTGCCGTTGGTTACGGTGGGCTGAAGGAAGGGCAGGTCGTGAATCGTCTAAAGGACGAATATCTGAAAGAAAAACGGAAAACACAGACTGCAGAAGATGTGCTGAAAGACTTTGAAAAGACCATCGATGATAAGCCGGTGAAAAAACATAAGAGTAAGAGTGGTATCGTGGTGGAAGGCATCGGCGATGTAGCCGTGCGCTTTTCCAAATGCTGCAGCCCTGTGCCCGGAGATGAGATCATCGGCTTCGTAACCCGCGGCCGCGGTGTGACGATCCACCGTACAGATTGTATCAATGTCATCAATCTGAGTGATGAGGAACGTGGTCGTCTGATCAATGCGGAATGGGATACCCAGTTTGCCAAAGGCGATACCAATACTTCCTATCTGGCGGAACTGCGGGTAACCGCCAATGACCGCGTGGGTCTGATTCTGGAAATCAGCCGTCAGCTGGCGGATGATGATATTTCCGTAAAAGGCTTCAATGTAAGAACCACCAAGGATCTTCTTGCGATTATCAATATCACTATCGAAATCAAAACAAAAGAACAGCTGGAACGGGTGGTAAAACGCCTCAAGGGCTTGAAAGATATTATAGAGGTAGAACGTGTTTCCGGTTTAGGCTAAGAAACAGCCGGATTTTATGAAATAAAATGTATTTTTGGAGGAAGAAATGAGAGCAGTATTACAGAGAGTGACAGAAGCAAGCGTTACCATTGACGGTCAGGTTGTCGGTGAAATCGGCAAAGGGATCATGGTGCTGTTTGGCATGCTGGGCACAGATACAGATAAAACCATCGACTATATGCTGGATAAGGTCATCAACCTGCGTATTTTTGAAGATGAAAACGGCAAAATGAATCTGTCTCTGATGGACATTGCAGGGGAACTTTTGATCGTACCCAACTTTACCCTGTACGGTGATGCAAGAAAAGGCAGACGCCCCGGCTACAGCGGCGGTGCAGCTCCTGAACTGGCAAGCGAACTGTTTGATAAACTGTGTGCAAAGGCGCAGACACTGGGTATCAAAAAGGTGCAGCAGGGTGTATTTCAGGCAGATATGAAGGTTGCGCTGGTAAATGATGGCCCTGTTACACTGCTGTTAGACAGTGAAAAACTGTTCTGATGCTTATGGATACAGGTATGATTACTTATGTCCTTGAGGGACACGAACTGCAGAATGACGTGCAGACAATGATTCAGGTTTTCCTTGCAAATCGTCACTACACCAGAACGGAAGAAGTGACAGAGGGGGAAATCACTGTAAAAAGCGAGATGAAACAAGGCATTGCTTCGGCAATGCTTTATCGCCGTGGAGAGAAAGTTTCCGAATGGTCTATGGAGTATGACGAAGCAACACTTACGGAGAAAGAACAGAAACGCATCATCAAGCGTACGATTTATGAACTTCTGATGAAAGAAACAGGCATCCGCCCCCAGTGGGGCCTTTTGACAGGGGTGCGCCCGGCAAAGCTGGTCAGCATTCTGCTGGAGGAAGGCAAGTCTGACGAAGAGTGCATGCGTTTTCTGATAGAGGATTACCTTGTGATGGAACATAAGGCGGAATTGGCGGTAAAAGTGGCAAAGGCGGAACAGAAGATTTTGGCGGGGAACAAGCCTGAAGAAATCAGCCTGTATATCGGTATTCCTTTCTGTCCCACCAGATGCCTGTACTGCTCCTTTACGGCATATCCCCTGCATCAGTATAAAAACCGTGTGGATGAATATCTCGATGCTATGTTCCAAGAACTGGACTGGCTGGCAGCTTACAGCAAAAAATTCGTGATGAAGAATATCTACATCGGCGGCGGTACCCCCACTTCTCTGAATGAAGCACAGCTGGAACGCCTGCTGCAGAAGGTGGAAGAATTGTTCCACCCCGATGAAACCATGGAATATACTGTGGAGGCAGGCCGTCCGGATACCATCACCAGAGAAAAACTGCGTCTGATGAAGACATATGGTGTCAACCGTATTTCCATCAATCCCCAGACCATGAATGACAAAACATTGATGGCTGTGGGCAGAAAACATAACGTGGAGGATATTTGCCGTGTATTCCGGGAAGCAAGAGAAGAAGGCCATGAAAACATCAATATGGATCTGATTCTCGGCCTGCCCGGAGAAACTGCGGAGGATGTGCGCCATACCATGGAAGAGATCCGGAAGCTGGAGCCTGATAACGTAACGGTGCATACCCTTGCGGTAAAAAGAGCCTCCCGTCTCAGAGAGGAATTGGACCAGCACGACATGACCACAGCGGATACGCTGGAAGAAATGCTGAATATTGCGGCAGAATATGCGGGAAAAATGGGTATGGAGCCCTATTATATGTACCGCCAGAAAAATATGGTGGGGAATTTTGAAAACGTTGGATACTGCCACCCCGGCAAGGAAGGGGTCTACAATGTCCAGATCATGGAGGAAAAACAGACCATTCTGGCGGCGGGCGCAGGGGCAAGCACCAAAACAGTTGACCCCGAAACCGACCGCATCGAGCGTGTATTCAACGTAAAAAGTATTGAGGATTACATCGGTCGTATCGATGAAATGATAGAGCGAAAAAGAACGGGACTAGGAGGTAATATATGATCCAGTTAGTAAAAGGGACAAAGGATATTTATGGTGCTGAGGTAAAGGCTTGGCAGGAAATTGAAGGTAAAATGAGACGCATCTGCGAAACATTTGGCATCGGAGAAATGCGTACCCCTATGTTTGAATTCACGGAACTGTTTGCCAGAGGTGTTGGTGAAACAACAGATATTGTGCAGAAAGAAATGTACACCTTCACAGATGACGGCGACAGAAGCCTGACTCTGCGTCCTGAAGGGACTGCAGGTGTGGTTCGCGCTTACATTGAACATGGGATGCACAATCAGGCACAGCCCACAAAACTGTACTATATTAACCCTACATTCCGCTGTGAAAACACACAGGCAGGCAGACAGAGACAGTTCCACCAGTTTGGTATCGAAATGCTGGGCTCCTACAGCGCAGCGCAGGATGCGGAAGTGATCTCCGTAGCCATCACGCTGCTGGAAGAACTGGGTGTACAGGGTGTAGAACTGCGTATGAACAGCTTGGGCTGCCCTGAATGCCGTGCAAAATATAACAAAGCACTGAAGGAATTTATTGGTCAGAATCTGGATAAACTTTGCCCTACATGCAGAGAAAGATTTGCTAAAAATCCTCTGCGCGTGCTGGACTGTAAGGAAGAAAGCTGCCAGCATATCGTGGCAAATGCACCTTCCGTGCTGGATTGTTTGGACGAAGAATGCACAGCCCATTTCCAGAAAGTACAGGATATCCTGACAGCAAACGGCATTGCATTCACCATTGATCCCAAGATTGTTCGTGGTCTGGATTATTATACAAGAACGGTATTTGAATTTGTATCCAACGGTCTGACCCTTTGCGGCGGCGGCAGATACGATAATCTGGTAGAGGAAGTTGGCGGCAAACCCACAGGTGCCGTTGGTTTCGGTCTGGGGATCGAAAGACTGATCATGATTCTGGAAAGACAGAACGGTGCTATCGAAGAAGTGCCCGAAAGAGATGTTTACATCGGTTCCATGGGGGAAGTCGGTCTCTTGAAAGCCCAGTCTCTGGCATTTGAACTGAGAAAAGCAGGTATCAAGGCTGACTGTGATACCGTAGAAAGAAGCGTAAAAGCGCAGATGAAATATGCAAACAAGATCGGCGCAAAATATTCTGTGATCCTGGGTGATTCTGAACTGGAAAGCGGCAGAGTGGAACTGAAGGAAATGGCAACAAGCGAAAAAACAGAGATCGCTCTTTCCGATCTGGTTTCTATCATGAAGGAAAAATGCACAAAATAAAAAATTGTAAACAAAGCCTCAAAAGGGAGAAATTCTTTTTGAGGCTTCCTCTTTGCACAAAGAAAGTGCCTATTTTTCAATAAAGATTATGCATAGGTGAAAAAATTGGAAAATTCTTGTATTTCCAAAAAGAAAGTGCTAATATGGTACGATAAATGTATTATGTCTTCGGGCAGATGTCCGAGGTTTTGAATCAAGGAGGATACATTATGAAAGTTGTGATCGTTGGGGATGGTAAGGTAGGCAGTACGATTGCCAGACAGCTCTCCGGTGAAGGACATGACATCATTGTAATCGATAATAATACACAAGTTTTGAATAATGCTTCCAATACCATGGACATTATGAGTGTGGAAGGCAACGGTGCCAGCATGGCGGTACAGAAAAGAGCAGGTGTGCCCGATGCGGATATTTTGATTGCTGCCACATCTTTAGATGAGGTCAATATGCTGTCTTGCCTGATAGGCAAGAAGGTTGGTGTGAAGAATACCATTGCCCGTGTGCGTAACCCCGAGTATTATGAACAGATCAGGGAATTGAAGGAAGAACTGGGGTTGAGTATGGCAGTCAATCCGGAATTGGCTGCGGCGACGGAAATTTCCCGTCTGCTGCGGTTTCCTTCTGCGCTGAAAATCGAGATGTTTGCCCGTGGCCGTGTGGAACTGGTGGAAATCAAAATTGCCCCCGGCAGTGTGCTGGATGGGATGCCTCTGTGGGCCATTTATAAGGAATTTCAGGTAAAAGTCCTGATCTGTGCAGTACAGCGCGGCGGTGAAGTATTCATCCCCGGCGGTGATTTTGTGCTGCATGCAGGAGATAAGATCAATCTGACGGCACCTCATATGGAAATTGCAAAATTTTTCCGCACGATCGGTATTTTCCGTACCGGTGTAAAATCCGTTATGATCCTTGGCGGCGGCAGAGTGGCTTATTATCTGGCAAAAGATCTGCTTTCCATGCATGTACGCGTAAAGATCATTGAAATGGATTATAACCGCTGTGAATATCTTTCTGAAATGCTGCCGGAAGCAGTCATCATTCATGGGGATGGTACAGATAAGGATCTGCTGCAGGAAGAAGGTCTGGAAAAAACGGATGCGCTGGTTTGCCTGACAGGTATGGACGAAGAAAATATCGTTGTTGGTCTGTATGGCAAGGCAAGAAAAGTATCCAAAGTTATTGTAAAAATCAACAGGATCTCTTTCAATGAAATTCTGGATAATCTGGATATTGATGGCTTTATTTCTCCCAAATCCATTGCAGCAAGTAATATTGTTCGATACGTTCGTTCGTGCCATGCAGAATTCTGCCGGCAGCAGTAATGTAGAAGCCCTGCATAAACTGGTAAACGAACAGGTGGAAGCCCTGGAATTTAAAGTGAAAAAGACTTCTCCTGTAGTGGGGATCCCGCTGAAGGATATGAAAACCAGAAGTGGTGTGCTGGTAGCGACGATCATTCGCGGCAATCGTATCATTATTCCCGGCGGTAACGATGTGATCGAAGAAGGGGATAGTGTCATTGTTGTAACAACCCATAAACTGCTGATGGATCTGAAGGATATTCTGAAATAATATTTAAGACTGGTGAAAAAGTATGAATTATAAAATGATCACCTATGTTCTGGGCA
>CALFPN010000098.1 GCA_937919015.1 uncultured Clostridia bacterium | reverse complement strand
CCCATGAAGATTGAAAAGGCAACATTCGCAAAACTGTTCGACTTCATCAAAGTATTCCCCCATTACTTCCTTGGTTCCAATGCAGACCTGCCCATCGTTGGCGGTTCCATCCTGAGCCATGACCATTTCCAGGGCGGTAATTATACCTTTGCTATGGCAAAAGCACCCATGGAAGAAAAATTTGTGGTAAATGGTTTTGAAGACGTGGAAATGGGAATCGTACACTGGCCCCTGTCCGTACTGCGTCTGCGCGGTACAGATGCAAACAGACTGATTGATCTGGGTGCACATATTCTGGATAAATGGAAAGGCTATACAGACGAAAAAGCCTTTGTTTTTGCAGAAACAGACGGTGAACCTCATAACACAATCACACCCATTGCAAGAAAAGTGGGGGAAATGTATGAACTGGATCTGGCACTGAGAAACAATATCACAACAGAAGAACATCCTCTGGGTGTATACCATCCCCATGCACAGTGGCATAACATCAAAAAAGAAAACATCGGCCTGATCGAAGTTATGGGTCTGGCTGTACTGCCCGCAAGACTGAAGGAAGAACTGGAAATTCTGGGTGAATATCTGGTTTCCGGTAAGGATATTGCTTCTAATGAAAAGATCAGTAAACATGCTGCATGGGCAGAATCCTTCAAAGGTCAGTACGAATTTACAGCAGAAAATGTAACAAAAATTCTGGAAAAAGAAGTGGGTATCGTATTTACTCATGTTCTGGAAGATGCAGGGGTGTTCAAATGCACAGAAGAGGGCAGAGAAGCATTCCGCAGATTTATCGGTGTTCTGTAATGAGGTGAAAAAATGGTACAGAAAAGTTTTGGACAAACAAAAAAAGGTGAAAAAACTTCCTTATATATTTTTACAAATAAAAATGGAATGACCATGGCAGTTTCCGATTTCGGCGCAACACTGCAGTCTCTGTGTGTACCCGATAAAAAGGGTACTCTGTTGGATGTGGTGCTGGGTTATGATGATCCAATGGGATACGAAGGGGGCAGCCTGCCATTCTTCGGCGCAACCATCGGCAGAAATGCCAACCGTATCGGCGGCGGTGCCTTTCTGTTAAACGGAAAACGCTATGAATTGACAAAAAATGACGGCGCAAACTGTCTGCATAGTGGTACAGATTTTTACAGCTTCCGCCTGTGGGAAGTAAGCGAAACAACAGAAAATAGTATCACATTCGCGCTTCACAGCCACGACGGCGATCAGGGTTTCCCCGGTGCGCTGGAGGTCAAAGTAAAGTATATCCTGACAGATGAAAATGAAGTTAAGATCGAATACAATGCAATGCCTGAAGCGGATACAGTGATCAACCTGACAAATCACAGCTATTTCAATCTGAATGGCCATGATTCCGGTAATGTATTGGATCATGAAGTTTGGATCGATGCAGACGGCTACACAAGAGCGAATAAAGAATCTATTCCTACAGGGGAAATCGTTCCCGTAGAAAATACACCCATGGATTTCCGTGTGAAAAAAGCCATCGGCAGAGATATCGGTGTAGCATATGAAGCACTGATCTTCGGGAATGGGTATGACCATAACTGGTGCCTGAAAAACAATGGACAGCTGGCAAAAGTGGCAGAGGCATCTTCCGAAAAAAGCGGCATTTCCATGGAGGTATATACAGACCTTCCCGGTGTGCAGATGTATACAGGCAACTTTATTTCCAAAGAACACGGTAAATCCGGTGCCGTATATGAAAATCGTCAGGGGGTATGTTTTGAAACACAGTATTACCCTGATGCAGTCAATCACGACAATTTCCCTTCTCCTATTTTTAAGAAGGGTGAAATGTATCATACAGTAACAATCTATAAATTTGTATAAAGGAGCGATGTGAAAATGAAAGTATTGGTATTAGGCGGTGCAGGCTATATTGGTTCTCACACAGTATATGAACTGATCGAAAACGGTGCAGAAGTAGTCATCATCGATAATCTGGAAACAGGCTTTGCAGAAGCAGTTCATCCAGAAGCAACATTCTATCAGGGTGACCTGAGAGACAGAAACTTTCTGGACACAGTTCTGGCAAAAGAAAAGGATATCGATGCAGTAATCCACTTTGCTGCAAACTCTCAGGTTGGGGAAAGTATGACAAACCCTCTGAAATACTATGATAACAACCTTTGCGGTACAAAAACACTGCTGGAAGCTCTGGTAGCTCACGGTATTGACAAAATCGTATTCTCTTCCACAGCAGCAACTTACGGCGAACCTGAATGTATTCCTATTCAGGAAGGTGACAAAACAGAACCTACAAATGCGTATGGCGAAACAAAACTGTCCATGGAAAAAATGTTCAAATGGGTAGAAAAAGCACACGGTATGAGATATGTTTCTCTGCGTTATTTCAATGCATGCGGTGCCCATAAGAGCGGCGAAATCGGTGAAGCACACAACCCTGAAACACATCTGATTCCTCTGATCCTGCAGGTGCCTCTGGGCAAAAGAGAACATATCGCCGTATTTGGTACAGACTATCCTACAAAAGATGGTACTTGCATCAGAGACTATATCCATGTAACAGACCTGGCAGAAGCACATATTCTGGCTGTGAAATACCTGATGGCAGGCAATAAGAGTGACATCTTTAATCTGGGTAACGGCGTAGGCTTCACAGTAAGAGAAGTTATCGACATGGCAGAAAAAGTAACAGGTGAATCCATCAAAGTTGTGGAAACAGACAGAAGAGCAGGCGACCCTGCTGTACTGATTGCATCCAGCGAAAAAGCAAAAACAATTCTGGGTTGGAATCCCAAACACGACAGCCTGCGTGAAATTATAAAATCCGCATGGAAGTGGCATAAGAGCCATCCATACGGATATAAAAACGAAGATTAAGTGATCGTCT
The DNA here is from genome assembly GCA_937919015.1 of uncultured Clostridia bacterium. GTDB lineage: Bacteria > Bacillota > Clostridia > Lachnospirales > Anaerotignaceae > Anaerotignum_A. Next base: position 4,545 of record CALFPN010000098.1, on the reverse strand, counting down.
GTATCGGTTCGCTCTGCAAATGCTTGCGAAAATCCGAAGGAGACATCCCATTTTGTTTTTTGAAGATGCGGCTGAAATACAGAGGGTTGTCATAGCCAACGATCTCTGCAATCTCAGTAATATTATAAGAAGTTGTTTCCAATAGCGTCTGCGCGTTGGAAATGCGAATGGAAAGCAGATACTGGGCAGGGGTAGCGTCCGTATATTCTTTGAAACTGCGGATAAACCAGCTGACACTCATATGGTTTTCTGCCGCATATGCTTCAATGCTGATGGGTTTATTGTAATTTTCGTGGAAATAACGAACAGCAGCATCCATTTCCTGCATCAAAGCATGATTCTTGTTGCGAGGTTTGCTGTTAATGGCACGATGGATCAGAATTAACAGCTGCTGTAAATATGTTACCAGCAGCTCCTCATAATCTTCTCTGCAGAGCTTCAGTTCCTGAATGATCTGCAGGAAGATTCTTTTATATTCCAGAGAAGTGCCCGTATGTATCACATGCATATCATCAGAGATACCATATTTTCGTATGATATTTTTTACATTGCTCCCGGTGAAATGGAGCCAGTATACTTCTGTATGGTCTGTACTGTAATAGAAGTATCTCTGCTCCTCTTTGGGGCGATAGATGACCATGTTACCGGCGTTAACAATTTTTTCAACACCATTGAAAAAGAAGTGGGCTTTTCCGGAAGCGATATACAGTATTTGGTAGTCTAAACGTCCGCGCGGGCGATGTGTAGGCAGTTTGGGCTTAGTAAACAAATGATAAGTACCGCAACTGCAGACAAAAAGAGGTCGGCTTTTATCTTTGAAATCAAGCACTTTGTTGTGCCAATAAGCAGAATCCATGTACATAAGTAGCATCCTCCATATAATGAAATTAGACTTGCGAAATTTGATTTATGTATCTTATTGAGATTTCTTGTTACTAATTGTATCATTTTATGCATGTTTTGTCTAATTGAATTTATGGTTATCTCTGAAAAGAAATTTTATAATGAAGACAACACGGAGGTGTACAGGATGATTATTAAAAAATACTATGAAGATCCCCACATGTTGCATGAAAACACGATGCCCAACAGAAGTTACTATATTCCGGCGTCCAAGATGATGCACACATTGGTAGAAAATAGAGAAGAATCTGACAGATTCCAGTTGCTGAACGGAACCTGGGGATTCAAATATTTTTCCAGTATTTATGATCTGGAAGAAGAATTTTATATGGACAATTTTGATGTGAGTCAGTTTGATTCCATCCCTGTTCCCGGGGTATGGCAGAATTTCGGGTACGACTCTCATCAATATACTAATATTCGTTATCCCTTCCCTTTCGATCCTCCATATGTACCCCAGGATAATCCCTGCGGTGCATATGTGTGGGATTTCGACTACAAAAGAAAAGAGGATGCACCCAATGCATATCTGGTCTTTGAAGGCGTTGACTCCTGCTTCTACGTTTGGGTCAATGGCACATATATCGGGTACAGTCAGGTTTCCCGTTCCACCAGCGAATTTGACCTGACAGATGTTCTGAAAGATGGCAAAAACCGTCTGGCAGTACTGGTGCTGAAATGGTGTGACGGCAGCTATATGGAAGATCAGGATAAATTCCGTATGAGCGGTATTTTCAGAGATGTTTATCTGCTGCACAGACCCAAAGAAGGCATCTTCGACTATTTCATTAAAACAGACTATACAAAAGAGAAAGCTGTCGTAACAGCAGAAATTACTTATTTTGATAAAACCGTTCCTACAAAAGTCACACTGATGAACAAAGAAGGCGCGGTATTAAGTACAAAAGAAATTAAAGAAAGTGAAGAAAGCAAAACAACCGCAGTATTCGAAATCGAACAACCTACTTTGTGGAATGCAGAGGCCCCCTATTTATACACAATTGTTTTCGAAACTGCAGATGAAGTGATCACAGACCGTGTCGGGATCAGAAAGATCTATATTGAAGACTGCGTAGTGAAATTGAATGATAGGCCAATCGTTTTTCATGGTGTAAACAGACATGATTCCGATCCTGTCACGGGCCCAGTGATCAGCATGGAACAGATGAAAAAGGACATGGAAATGATGAAACAGCATAACTTCAATGCGATCCGCTCCAGTCATTATCCCAATGTACCTTATTTCTATCAGCTTTGTGATGAATACGGTTTTTATGTAGTAGACGAAGCGGATAATGAAAGCCATGGTCCTTCTGAAATTTATTACAAAAACAACGAGTTTGAGCATAAAAGCAAACGTTGGAACGAAACAATTTCCGACAATCCCGAATATATCGAAGCAACCGTAGACAGAGTAAAACGCTGCGTGGAAAGAGATAAGAACCGTCCTTGTATCGTGATCTGGTCTATGGGGAATGAATGTGCTTATGGTTGCACCATCGAAGAAGCTCTGAAGTGGACAAAATCTTTTGATAACAGTAGACTGACACATTTTGAAAGTGCAAGATATCACAGTGACAACCGGAAATATGATTTTTCCAATTTGGATCTGTTCAGCCGTATGTATCCTCTCTTTGAAGAAATGGATGAATACCTGAAAAATGATCCGGACAAGCCTTTTATTCTGATTGAATACAGCCATGCCATGGGTAACGGCCCTGGTGACTTTGAAGACCATTTCCAGCTGTTCCATGAAAATGATATCATGTGCGGCGGCTTCGTATGGGAATGGTGCGATCATGCGATCTATAAGGGTCAGGCGGAAGATGGCAGAGCGATGTATTTCTACGGCGGTGACCACGGCGAAGAGGTACATGACAGCAACTTCTGCATGGATGGTCTGGTATATCCTGACCGCAGACCTCACACAGGCCTGATGGAATACAAAAACGTTTATCGCCCTGTAAGAGTGAAAGCGTTTGATCAGGAAACAAAACAGATCACACTGCAGAACTATCTGGATTTCACAAGTACAAAAGATTCCATTAAAATGATGTATGAACTGCACTGCGATGGTCAGACACTGCAGTCCGGCGAACTGAAAGGTCATGACATTGCGCCTTTTGAAACAGCAGTGATGGAAGTGCCTGTTTCTGTACCTGAACAAGGCCGTGCTTTCCTGAAGATCAGCTACTATTCTGTACAGGATGCAGCACTGGTTCCTGCAGGCCATATGCTTGGTTTTGACGAAATTTCTCTGGAAAATGCAGACAGCAGAAACCAGAAGGTTGCAGAAAATCTGGAACAGTTCGGCAAAGCGGGTCATAATCTGCAGGTTGAAGAAACAGCAAAAGAAGTAAAGGTAACAGGTGAAAACTTCTGTTATTGTCTGGATAAACGAACAGGTCTGTTCACAAAACTGGAATTCAACGGTATTGATCAGATCGAAAAACCTATGGAAGTAAATATCTGGCGCGCACCTACAGACAATGATATGTATATCAAGCTGGAATGGTATCGTGCAAGATATGATAAAACAAAAGCTCGCGCTTATGAAACAACGGTAGAACATAAAGAAGGTTGTGTTGTAATCCATTCCACAATGTCTCTGGCGGCGGATGCAGTACAGAGAGTTTTGAATATGGATACCACATGGAGCATCGACGGTCAGGGTATGATTTCCCTGAAAATGGACGTGGAAAGATGTCCTGAATTCCCCATGCTGCCCAGATTCGGTATTCGTCTGCATCTGAGAAAAGATATGGATGGAATCAGCTATTATGGTATGGGTCCTATGGAAAGCTACTGCGATAAGCACAGAGCAGCTTCCTATGGCATCTATTCTGCAAAAGCAGCCGAACTGCATGAGGATTATACAAGACCTCAGGAAAATGGCAGCCACTATGACTGTTCCTATGTAATGGCAGAAGGAACAGACAGCGGTCTGGCTGTATTCTCTGAAAACGGTTTTTCCTTCAATGCTTCTATCTATACACAAGAAGAACTGACAGAAAAGAAACATAACTTTGAACTGGTGCCTGCAGAAAATATGATCCTGTGTCTGGATTATGCACAGAATGGTATTGGTTCCAACAGCTGTGGTCCTGAATTGTTGGAAAAATACAGACTGGAACAGAAAAACTTTGTATTCCAGTTGGTTTTGAAACCTTATCAGAACAAATAAGAGGGCGTTCTGTTGCGCATGTGCATCCGGTAATGTATACGCAAATTTAGGGGGAGAATTATCATGGAAGAAAAGAAATATTTAAAGTGGTATAATAAAGTTGGTTACGGCTCCGGGGATATTGCCGGTAACGTAGTATATGCTTTCCTTTCTGCCTTTGTTATGGTTTATTTGACGACCGTCATTGGCATGGATGCCGGTATCGTAGGTTCGTTGATCGCGCTGTCCAAATTGATGGATGGTGTGACAGACGTATTTTTTGGTACGATGATCGACAAAACAAAAACAAAAATGGGGAAAGCAAAACCCTGGATGCTTTACGGCTACATCGGCTGTGCCATTACACTGGCAGCGATCTTTGCCATCCCTGTAAATATTGGGCCTAAAGCGCAGTATGCATGGTTCTTTATTGCATATACATTGCTGAATGCTGTGTTCTAAACAGCAAATAATATTGC
>CALFPN010000097.1 GCA_937919015.1 uncultured Clostridia bacterium | reverse complement strand
CACCGCCGTGTCCGGTTGCTCCGAGGGTCAGACGTGGGAAAGTTCCTTCAGGATTGTAGATGCTGTAGGCATTTTCCACAAGGAAGAGAGGCGAGTTTGCATTTTCCTTGAAGGTCCTGGTCCATATTGTATCGTCATCGTAACCGTTGTAGTATGTATGTTCTTTGCGGCGATCTCCGGTTCCGGCCCTGCAACCGTAGCGGCTGTCGGCGGTATGGTCGTTCCTACCATGCTGGAAAAAGGCTATGATAAAAAATTCGTGCTGGCTCTGATCGCAGCTGCCGGTTCCATCGGTGTTATCATCCCTCCTTCCATCCCCATGGTTATCTATGCGGTAACAACAAACAGCTCCGTATCCACGCTGTTCTTGGCAGGTTTCGTACCCGGTATCCTGATCGGTTTGGTACTGATCGCTTACTCTTACTTCTATGCAAGGAAAATGGGTTACAAGGGTGACGATGAACCCTTCTCTGCAAAGAGAGCAATGCACGAACTGAAGGAAGGTTTCTGGGCGATCCTGTCTCCCGTAATCATCCTGGGCGGTATCTACGGCGGTATCTTCACACCAACAGAAGCAGCGGCTGTATCCGTAATCTACTCTCTGGTAGTAGGCTGCTTTATCTATAAAGAACTGGATCTGAAAAAACTGCTGAATGTAACAAGAAATGCTTGTGAAACAACAGCTTCCATCCTGATCGTTATCGGCTGTGCAGCAGGTTTCTCCAAAGTCCTGACTCTGGGCCGTATCCCTACCACAGTAGCATCTATGATGCTGGCTCTGACAGATTCCAAGATTATCATCCTGCTGCTGATTAACGTACTGCTGCTGATCGTAGGCTGCTTCATGGAAACACTGTGTGCCATCATGATTCTGGCTCCTATCCTGTATCCCGTTGTTACAGCTATGGGTGTTGACATCACACACTTCGGTATCATCATGGTAGTAAACCTGGCCATCGGCTTCATCACACCTCCACTGGGTGTAAACCTGTTTGTAGCGTCCCGTGTAGGCGAAACGACGCTGGACAATGTTATCAAGGGCATCATTCCTTTCCTGGGTCTGATGATTGCAACATTGCTGGCGATCACATATATTCCTGCAATCTCTATGTTCCTTCCTAACGTTTTAGGATAAGACATTTTGATTATATTGTTAAAAGCTTCTCCAAGGAGTTGATTGTATGAGCATTTCGAAGAAAATTGTACAAAGCTTGCTGGACTGCGGCATCATTTTGATGACAGCACTTTGTATGTTCCATTATTATGGTTGATACTCGATGACCTTCATCTATTCCCAAACAGATGTAGCTCATATTGAACTCCGAAAAAGACCCTCTTCCTTTCTGGAAGAGGGTCTTTTCCCTTTTGCGGAAAGAACCGTGACATGGGTGCCGTGACCGTTATCATCATAAGGTGATGTTTTCCCGTCTATCAGATCCAAAAAGGCGATGATACGGTCTTTGGGCTGGGTAAAATCCGCCACGGGAGAAATACCTGTATCCAGAAAGGCGATGGCAAGGGGGGGCTTGTTGGGTCGAAAGATTTTTTCTGCGGCAAACAGCCGCTGTTTTAAAAGCATGGCGAGCATCTCCTTTCTTTATCAAGGTATGTAAAAACGTATTTTTGGGGACTTAGGGGCATATCTTTGTTTCAGAAGGAAAAAGGAGCGGATGGCGGATGGCGGAAAAAAACAGTATGGAAATGCTTTCGGCGCTGATGGGAGAACAGGGGCAGGATGCATTGCAGATGCTGCAGCGGATGGAGCGGTTAAAGCGTCTGATGGGAACAACGAAGCCTGCGGCACAGGCTCCCCCTGTGGAAATCAAGGAAACGGGAGATATTTTTACCCGCAGCAAAAGTGAAAATATGATCTCAGCGGCGATCCCCTTTCTGGATCGGGAATACCAGAGGGAGATCTATGTGATTGTACGGCTGATGGAAATGCGGCGGGTTTTGGATGGGGGACTGCTGGAAATGCGGCAGAAGCAGGAAGACCCGCCGGCTCTGCGCAGAAGAAAATTGCTGGGAGCAGTGCAGCCCTATCTGCCGGCTGAGGAAAGAAATCGGATGGATACAATCTTGAAAATGATGGATATGCGAGAATGGATGGGACGGGAGGAACTGAAATGAGCACATGGGATAGGCCTGAAGTACAGGCATTGGGAGAGGAACGGCTGAAGCTTTTGCGGGAGGCAGCGGAAAAGGCAAAGGGAAAAACAGGCATGGAGCGGCTGGATGTTTTTCTGGAATACGGAGAAAAGCTTTCTGCAGGGGGTAGTCTGCCGCCGGAGGAACAGAAAGCCCTGTTGGCGGCGGTGGCAGCCAGTCTGCCGCCGGAGGAACAGAAGCAGCTGATACAGGTCATGACGATGTTGGGGTTATAAAAAAGGTGACGAATTTATTCGTCACCTTTTTTATTGGCGAAAATATCCAAAAAGAGCAATGCCGCCAAAGGAGAAAGGGTCCCTTGCTTTTTTGTTTGTTTTTGGATGGTTTTCTCTTTTGCTTCAATAGAAACAGAAGCGGGCGCAGGCATCTTCTGGCAAACAGGGAATGTCTTTTTTTGTTTGCTTCGGAAAGGTTCCGGAATATTTTTTTGGCAGTACATAGGTAACCTCCGTGTTTTTCTTTCCTTTATATATATGTTTCCAAAATTTTTTTCATGAAAGAAGATATTTTTCCTATAAAAGAAGCAATTTCTATGGTAATATATCATAAGGGAAGTCTGAGAACATCCTTTTGAAAGGGAAATGGATATGAAAGAACGAAGAGAACGAAATTTCCGTATACTGGAGTTTCGCGAAAATAAATTTGATATCGTTGGGGACGTCCATGGCTGTTATGAGGAACTGATGGAGCTGGTGAAAAAGCTGGGCTATGAAAAGGGCGACGGATGTTATGTTCACCCCGAAGGCAGAAGGTTGATCTCTGTGGGAGATGTGGCGGATAAAGGCCCCAGAAATCTGGATTGTCTGAATTTCTGGATCGATCAGGTGAATTATGGTGGTGCATTCTGGGTGCATGGGAATCATTGCAATAAGCTGTATCGTTATTTCCTCGGCAACCGTGTGCATTTGTCTCATGGCTTGGAACATACCGTGGCGGAGCTGGAAAAACTGCCCAAGGAGGAGCGGATGGCTCTGCGCAGCCGCTATATGCGCTGCTACGAAAGCCAGTGCTTCTATCTTTTGCTGGATAGAAAGAAGCTGGCCGTTGTCCATGGCGGTTTGCGGGCGGAAAATATCGGTAAATTTTCCAATAAAATCCGCACGGTCTGCCTTTACGGGGAAACCACAGGGGTTTTTGACGAAAACGGCAAGCCGGAAAGACTGGATTGGGCGGCGGAATATGACGGAGAGCCCTTTGTGGTCTATGGCCATACGGTGGTGGAAAAGCCGGAGATCATCCATAATACGGTGGATATCGATCAGGGGTGCGTCTATGGTGGTTACCTGACGGCATTGCGTTATCCCGAAATGGAATTTGTGCAGGTAAGGGGCAAAAAATACGCTGCATATAACGGCGGCGGAAAAGTGCCGGAATAAGAAAATACGAAAGAAAAGCGATTTCACGGTTGCCTGTGATATCGCTTTTATGATTTTTATGGAAGAGGGATTTTTGTTATGACACATTTGCTTTTGGCAGTCATATATCTGGCTTTTATTGCATTGGGCCTGCCCGATTCCCTTTTGGGGAATGGCTGGCCGGTGATGCATCAGGATTTTCATGTGCCCCTTTCCTATGCGGGCATCGTTTCTGTCATCATTGCGCTGGGCACTATCGTTGCCAGCCTTCTGAGTGAGCGGATGACCAGAAGATATGGGGCAGGGATGGTGACGCTGGCAAGCGTTGCCCTGACGGCTGTGGGGTTACTGGCTTTCTGTTTCAGCAATCATTTCTGGCAGCTCTGCTTCTGGGCCATTCCCTACGGCTTGGGGGCAGGCGGTGTAGATGCGGTGCTGAATAACTATGTGGCACTGCATTACAGAAGCCATCATCTGAATTGGCTTCATGCCATGTGGGGAATTGGGGCTACCACCGGCCCATTTATTATGGGGTGGTCTCTGGCGGGAAAATATACCTGGCATGGCGGTTATTTTGTCATTGGTGCCATGCAGGTGGTCATTGTGCTTTTGCTGTGCATCAGCCTGCCCTTGTGGAAACAGCAGAAGGAAGAGGGGAAGACGGAAAAGGGGGAATTTCTCTCTTTTCGTGAGGTGCTTTCTATCAAAGGTTCCAAGGAAGTTATGACGGCCTTTTTCTGCTATTGTGCCCTGGAACAGACGACGGGGCTCTGGGCAGCCAGTTATCTGGTGTTCAAGGGCGGTTTGCCGGAGGATATGGCCTCCCGCTTTGCGGGATTCTTTTTTATGGGCATCATGGCGGGCAGATTGGTCAGCGGGTTTATGACCTTTCGGTTCCATGATGCGCAGATGATCCGCATTGGCTGTGTCGGTGTATTCATTGGTTTGATCGCCATCCTGCTGCCCTTCGGCGGTTTCTTTACGGTTTTCGGGCTGGTGCTGCTGGGGCTGGGCTGTGCGCCCATCTATCCGGCCATTGTCCACTCCATTCCCGGATACTTCGGGAGGGAACGTTCACAGGCGGTCATGGGGGTGCAGGTTGCCGGGGCGTATGTAGGGCTGTGTGTGATGCCTCCTTTGTTTGGGCCCATTGCCAACCATATCAGCGTTGGGCTCCTGCCTATTTATTTGTTGATTCTGGCGGGAATTATGGCGGCCGGCCACGAAAAACTGCAGAAAAAGATGAAAGGATGAACAGAAAGGGACATCTTCTTATTTTTGTGGGAAGATGTCTTTATTTTTGCGTAAAAAAGAGGATTTTCAAGGGAAAAAGCGTATATTTTAAGTAATAGGAGAAATATGTACATTTGTACGAAGAAGGAGGGAAAGGTATGGAATTACGTCTGTTTCAGGAGGAACTGGAGGAAAAAATGCTGGGGAAATATGCCGCGAAAAGCGTGGATACCAAAGGGAGACAGCGGGTTGAGGAAAAATGTGACCTTCGTACGGATTTTCAACGGGACAGAGACCGTATCATCCATTGTAAATCCTTCCGCAGAATGAAGCATAAAACACAGGTGTTTATTTCCCCGGAAGGGGATCATTACCGCACCCGCCTGACCCACACGCTGGAGGTTTCCCAGATCGCCAGAAGTATTGCAAGGGCATTGCGGCTGAATGAAGACCTGACGGAAGCCATCGCTCTGGGCCATGATCTGGGGCATACGCCCTTCGGCCATGCGGGGGAAAGAAAACTGGATGAACTCTGCCGTGACAGCGGCGGCTTTGCCCATAATGAACAGAGCCTGCGGGTGGTGGAACGGCTGGAAAAAGACGGCAGAGGGCTGAATCTGACATGGGAAGTCAGAGACGGCATTTTGAACCACCGCACCAGCGGCAGTCCTGCCACACTGGAAGGGAAGATCGTGCAGCTTTCCGATAAAATTGCCTATACCAATCATGATATCGATGATGCCATCCGCGCGGGGATGCTGCGCCCCAGAGACATTCCCCGTGATGTGGTCGCGCTGATCGGCCCCGCATCTTCCAGTCGTATCAATGCCATGATCCGCGATACCATTCAGAACAGCATGGATATCAATGATATCAAAATGAGCCCGGATATGAAGGCAACTCTGGGGAATCTGCGGGCCTTTATGTTCCGGCAGGTTTATGCCAGTGATGTGGCTTTGGAGGAACACAAAAAGGCGGAAAAGATTGTGGGCGACCTTTTTGATTACTATATGGAATATCCCGAGGAAATGTCCGCGGAATTTCAGATCCTTCTCCATGAGGGTGATCCTGTTCGTCAGGTGGTCTGCGATTATATTGCCTGCATGACAGACCGCTTTGCAGTGGCAAAGTATAACGAGCTGTTTATTCCCCGTGAATGGAATAAATTATGAGAAAATTGCACAAAGTTTGAAAAAGTCAAGGGATTTTTGAAAAAATTTTGTTCATACTAACAAAATGTATACAACCAAGAAGGATTTTCAATGAAAATGTCGAATAAATAAAGAAAAGGAAGTGCAGCAACTTCCTTTTCGATTGCTTAGGAAGAATTTTTCAAGGCGAAGCGGATGGAAAGGAGGGGATTGACATGAGATATCCAAGAGAAGTCATCGACGAGGTGCGACTGCAGAACGATATCGTGGAAGTCATTTCCCAGTATGTTCCCCTCAAGCAAAAGGGCAATTCTTATTTTGGTCTTTGTCCCTTCCATAATGAAAAAACGGCTTCCTTTTCCGTAAACAGCGAGAAACAGTTTTATTATTGCTTTGGCTGCGGGGCGGCGGGCAATGTGTTTTCCTTTCTGATGGAAATGGAAAATATGGATTTTCCTGAGGCCATGAAAAAACTGGCGGAACGGGCCCACATCACCTTGCCGGAACCGGAAAAATCCGCACAGGTCGTCGCAGCAGAGCAGACGAAACAAAGACTGTTTGATATACACACCGCTGCAGGCAGGTTCTTTTATGATTGCCTGCAGGATCGTCAGGGGGAACAGGCGCGGGCGTATCTAGCCAAACGGCAGATGGACCCTCGCATGGCAAGAAAATTCGGCATCGGGTATTCCCCCGACCGTTATGATGCATTGTTTAAGCATTTGAAAGAAAAAGGGTTTTCCCTTTCGGATATTCTGAAATCGGGCCTTGTGCTGGAAAATAAAGACGGCAAAGGCTATCATGACCGGTTCCGCGGGCGGCTCATGTTCCCCATTTTCGATGTGCAGGGCAGAGTGGTCGGCTTTGGCGGGCGCATCCTTGCCAAAGGGGAACCGAAATATCTGAACTCTCCCGAAACCATATTGTTCAGCAAAAGCCGAAACCTCTATGGTCTGAATTTTGCCAAGGCGGCAAAGAAACGGGAACTGATTCTGGTGGAAGGCTATATGGACATGCTTTCCATTTATCAGGCAGGGTTCCACAATGTTGTGGCATCCTTGGGGACAGCCTTCAACAATGACCACGCAAGGACACTGAAGCGGTTTGCCGATGATGTGATCCTGCTTTACGACAGTGACGAAGCCGGCACCAACGCCGCACTGCGGGCCATTCCCGTTCTGGTGAAAAACGGGTTCCGGGTGAAGGTGACACAGGTGCCTGACGGGAAAGACCCTGATGAATTTATTAAGGCAAAAGGCGCGGCGGAGTTTTCCAAACTCCTTGTAAATGCCGTGCATTATATATCCTTCGAGATCGCCTGCATCCGGCGGAAATATAACTTAAAGAATCCGGAACATCGTGTGCGCTTTGCAACAGAAGCCGCCGAAATACTGGCGAAGCTGGACAGCGAGATCGAACGGAACGTCTACCTCGGCGAAGTGAGCCGGGTGACAGGCGTGGAGGAAGAAGCCATCCGCAGTGAGATTCGAAAACTGATGCGAAAAGAAGAAGCGGCCTTTGAAAAAGAGGCAGAAAAACGGCAGCAGAATTTGAAGAATTACACGGCAGAGGGTGGAAAAGTGGAAAAAGGGCTGATGGAAGCCCAGAGAAACCTGTTATACTATGCAGCCCAGCACCAAGGGGTGCATGAGATCCTCAAACAGGTGCTTGCGGAGGATGATTTCACGGAAGATGTTTTCCGCAGAGCCTTCGGCTATATTGGTGAACTATGGCATTCCGCAGGCCATGTGTTCCCTGCCGATCTGGTGAGCCGCTTTGAGGAAACGAAGGAACAGAAAACCGTTACGGAGATTTTTGCCGTGCAGCTGCCTACGGAAAACGGGGCAGATATGGAAAAAGCTATCAATGAACAGGTGAGACGGCTGAAACGGACAAAAATCGACCATTTGACAGCAACTGCCACCACCGTGGAAGAGATTCAGAAACTGGTGGAGGCCAGGAGGAAACTGGATTCCCTGTATATTACCATTTGATATGGTTAGACTTATAATGAACAGAGAAAGGAAGGATTGCGTTGAAATCCGTCGAAGAAACAACATTATTGACCAAACTGGAAGAACTGGTCCAGATGGGCAAAAAGAAGAAAAGTGTATTAGAGTATAAAGAGATCATGGATCATTTGGCGGAATTGGACTTAGATCCTGACCGCATCGATCGTATCTATGAATATCTGGAAAGCCAGGGCATTGATGTTCTCGGGAATATCGAAGCAGAAGAAGAAGTGGAAAAGGAACTGGATCTGACCTTGCCCGAAGGCATCAATATTGATGACCCCGTGCGTATGTATCTGAAAGAGATCGGTAAGGTTCCCCTTCTGACGGCGGAAGAAGAAATCGAACTGGCAAGAAAAATGGAAGAAGGCGGCCCCGAAGGCGAAGCGGCGAAGAAAAAACTGGCGGAAGCAAACCTGCGTCTGGTTGTTAGTATTGCAAAAAGATACGTTGGCCGCGGCATGCTGTTCCTTGACCTGATTCAGGAGGGGAATCTTGGGCTAATCAAAGCCGTTGAAAAGTTCGACTTCCATAAAGGCTTTAAATTCTCTACCTATGCTACATGGTGGATCAGACAGGCCATCACCCGCGCCATTGCCGATCAGGCAAGAACCATCCGTATCCCCGTACACATGGTAGAAACCATCAATAAACTCATCCGTGTTTCCAGACAGCTGCTGCAGGAACTGGGCCGTGAACCGACTGCAGAAGAACTGGCAGTGGAAATGCAGATGCCTGAAGAAAAAGTGCGTGAGATCATGAAGATCGCCCAGGAACCCGTTTCTCTGGAAACACCCATCGGTGAAGAAGAAGACAGCCATCTGGGTGATTTCATCCCCGATGATGATATCCCTGCTCCTGCGGAAGCGGCCGCCTTCACACTGTTAAAAGAACAGCTGATGGAAGTACTGGATACATTGACAGAAAGAGAAGAAAAGGTACTGCGTCTGCGCTTTGGGCTGGATGATGGAAGAGCAAGAACGCTGGAAGAAGTAGGGAAAGAATTCAACGTTACCAGAGAACGTATCCGCCAGATCGAAGCGAAGGCTCTGCGTAAACTGCGCCATCCCAGCAGAAGTAAGAAGTTAAAGGATTATTTAGAATAAGAAAGAGAAAAGAGGGCGTATTTGTTACGCCCTTTTTTGCAACTGGAAACCTTTCTTTTCTTGGGAAAAGGTGAGCACCGCCAAGAATAAGGCGGCGGCGAAGCCGTCTTCCCGAAGGGAAGATGCTTGACGGTTCCAGACCTTCCAAAAACCCGCTGGAAGGCAAGTTTTTTGTGAGGCTCTGCCTCACACTCCGCAAGGGGGGCACCCCCTTGACCCGATTTGCCTGTGGCGCAGAAATTATAATATCCCCGCAAAAACGAAGTTTTTGCAAGTAGGGGTGCAGGGGAATTATTTCCCTGCTGGGGTGTGGGGCAAGGCCCCACGAAGGAGGAATTATGGATATTTCGAAAAGACTGGAACTGGTCGCAGGTCTGGTATCCCATGAAATCATTGCGGATATCGGCACAGACCACGGCTATGTACCCATTTATTTATACAAACAGGGAAAAATCAAGAAGGCCTATGCCTGTGATGTGCGGAAAGGCCCTCTGGAAAAATGCAGACAGAACATCGCCCTGTACGGCGCAGAGGATGTCATCGAAACCCGTCTGGGCAGTGGCCTCATTCCCCTGCAGCCCGGTGAAGCGGAAACAGCCATCATGGCAGGTATGGGGGGCATGCTCATCGTACATATTCTGGAGGACAGCCCTGAAGTGGCGGACAGTCTCAAGGAGCTGGTGCTGTCCCCCCAGCGGGATTTCCATGAGGTACGAAGATATCTCCATAAAATCGGTTTTTCTATCAAAGAAGAGCATATGTTGAAAGAGGAGAACAAACCTTATGTGCTGATGAGATGCGAAAAAGGCGAAGAGAGCTATGACAGGGAAATCGATTATCTTTACGGCAAGCTGCTGCTGGAGAAAAAAGACCCTGTTTTGAAAGAACTGTTATTGCATGAAGAAGGAAAATACAGCCGACTTTTCAATAATCTGAAGGAGAACCCCACGGAAAACGCCCAAAAGCGTCTGCCGGAGGTGGAAGAAAAGCTGGCTTTGATGAGGGAGGCATTGGCATGTCTGTAAAGGTAAAGGATATTATGGGCGTGATGGAACAGATCGCGCCGAAGAAACTGGCAGAGGGCTGGGATAATGTGGGCCTTGCCATTGGTGACCCGGAAAGGGAAGTTACAAAAATTCTGGTGGCATTGGATGTGATCGATCCCGTGGTGGAAGAAGCAAAAGAAATCGGTGCTGAAATGATTGTGACCCATCATCCCATGCTGCTGTTC
>CALFPN010000096.1 GCA_937919015.1 uncultured Clostridia bacterium | reverse complement strand
CTACGGGATAGTCAATGATGAATGTAGGCTGGATCAGGTTCTTTTCTACGAATTCCTCAAAGAACAGGTTCAGGATATCGCCTTTCTGGTGACGATCTTCGAATTCCACGCCTTTTTCTTTTGCGATGGCTTTTGCTTCTTCTGTATCTTTCACCTGGTCGAAGTCGATACCTGTGTACTGTTTCACCGCGTCAACCATTGTGATTCTTGCGAAGGGGCTGCCCAGATCCAATTCGTGACCACCATAGTTCACTGTAGTTGTGCCCAGAACGTTCTGTGCGACTGTACGGAACATTTCTTCTGTAATGTCCATCATACCGTTATAGTCTGTGTATGCCTGATACAGTTCCATCAGTGTAAATTCAGGGTTATGACGAACGGAGATGCCTTCGTTTCTGAATACACGACCGATTTCGTATACTCTTTCGAAGCCGCCAACGATCAGACGTTTCAGGGGCAGTTCCAGAGCGATACGGCAGTACATATCGATATCCAGTGTGTTATGGTGTGTGATGAAGGGTCTTGCGGACGCACCGCCGGGGATGGTCTGCAGTACGGGTGTTTCTACTTCCAAAAAGCCTTTGGAATCCAGGAATTTTCTGATTTCTGTGATGATCTTGGAACGTTTGATGAATGTATCTCTGGATTCGGGGTTTACGATCAGGTCAACATATCTCTGTCTGTAACGCAGTTCCTGGTCTTTCAGGCCATGGAATTTTTCGGGCAGTACCTGCAGGGATTTGCTCAGCAGAACGACTTCTTTTGCGTGTACGGAAATTTCGCCTGTTTTTGTTTTGAAAACAAAGCCTTTGATCCCGATGATATCACCGATGTCGAATTTTTTGAATGCAGCGTAAGCTTCTTCGCCGATGTCGTTTTTGCTTACATAGGACTGCATGTTGCCGTTTCTATCCTGGATATTGCAGAAGGATGCTTTCCCCATGATACGTTTGCTCATCATACGGCCGGCGATGCAAACATCTGTGTTTTCCAGTGTTTCAAAGTTTGCTTTGATCTCATCGCTGTGGTGTGTTACGTCATATTTTACAATCTGGAAGGGGTCTTTGCCTTCTTCCTGCATCTGTGCCAGTTTTTCTCTTCTGATTCTGTTCTGTTCGCTCAGTTCCTGCTGGGTCAGTTCCAGAACATCTTTGTTTTCTTCTGCCACTTTGTGTTCCTCCTGTCTGTATTTCTTTCGTTGCTTATATCTTAAATTTAAAAATTATTTTGCGATTTTCAGTACTTTGAAGATTGCTTCGCCGTCGGGTGTATCAATGGAAACGGAATCGCCTTCCTTATGACCGATCAGCGCCATGCCAACGGGAGATTCGTTGGAGATTCTGCCGTTCATGGGATCTGCTTCTGCAGAACCTACGATGGTGTATTCCATCTCTTCTTCAAATTCCACATCCAGCACGGTTACAGTTGCACCCAGACTGATGGTGTCTTTTGCGCCGCCTTCTTCGTCAATCACTTCTGCGTTTCTCAGCATTTTTTCCAGCTGAACGATTCTTGCTTCAATTTCTGCCTGTTCTTCTTTTGCTGCGTCATATTCGGCGTTTTCGGAAAGGTCGCCCTGACCTCTTGCTTCTTTGATTTTTTCAGCTACGTCTTTTCTACGAACTGTTTTCAGGTTTTCCAGTTCTGCCTCCATGTTTTTCAGACCTTCATAAGTCAAAACAACTTTCTTTTCTGCCATGGGTATCGTCACTCCTAATCTAATCACATTTATGCTTCCTTTTACAAGGAAAAAGGGCGGGTTTTGATACCCCCCTTAAAATCATTGATAAATTATATACTACTTCTCTATCCCTTGTCAATGTTTTTCCTTGAAAAATCAAGGTTTCCTCATAATTTTCACCCTTTTTCCAAACAAAGAAAAACCCGAAACGGCGTATCCCCTCTCCTCCAATTCACATAACATTTCTTTTCCGGCGGCTTCTGCCAGAAGAAACTGCCAGTTTTCCCGAAAAATGGGGCAGGAAAGGAAGGCCTCTGCCTCCGCAAAACGCCCTTCCACCTGTTTCTTTCCCCTCCGGAAAAAGAACCCATCCATAGCAGCCACATCCCTGCGCCGTTCCCGCAGGTTCCGCAGCAGGGGGCGATTCCCCGCCAGATCAACCCAGACCGCCCCCTCCTTCAGCATATGTTCATAGGCCCGCTGCTCCATGCCGCAACCGAATACCACGTCAGCCTGCTGAAAAACAGGATTTTTCGGGGAAGAAAAGACCTCCGCCATCAGCCCTCGCTCCGCAAACAGCTCCTGCACCAGATCTTTCGCCCCATCGGGGTCTGGGGTGAAAATAGCAAGGCGATTCACCTCGTTCCCCATGGAGATCAGGGCCCCGCGCCATGTTTCGGGATTTCCCCCCGCCAGAAGATAGGTACATGCTTCTGGATTTTTTCCCTGCCGCTTCAATGCCTCTGCAGCCCCCCGAAAAGCAAAAAGATTCACCAGCCTTCTGCCCGCGGCAAAGGGCAGAAGATCCCCGGGTAAATCCCCCTCTGCCGGCGGGATCACGATAGCGGCCCCCTTCTTTTTCAAAATTTCCAATAATCTGGCTGTATTTTTCCGCCAAATGGCTGTCATGGCGTTTTCCTTCTCCGTCTGCAAAATAGCTGTCAGCCTGTCTCCTTCCTCCTCCAGCCGAAAAGGCTTCCGCCTTTCTGCATATACTTTCTGCCAGCCCTTGGGCAGCAGTTTGCCGCCTGCGGGAAGTACCGCCTGTTCCCCCTTTTCCAAAAATCTAATTTCTGCCATTTTCATAGTTATCCACCCCTAATTTTTCCTTTTACGAAACAAATGTCTGACCACGCCCTCCCACATCCGTCCCACAATCATGTTTTTTTCAAAAAAATAGAAATTTCTGTACTTCTCTTAATGCAAAACGCACAGGTATTTGATTTTGTACACAAAATACCTGTACTTTTCCCCATACAGCATTGACAAAAATTTTGAAATATTTTAACATGAAATTGTACAAAAGATGGAGAAAAAGATTCGTCCAAAAGTTTCTCCATGTGAAACTTAATGTTATCTATAAACTATATGAAAGGAGTTTTTCATCCATGAGCACAAAAATCATGAAAACCATGGACGGTAATGAAGCTGCTGCATATATCTCTTATGCATTTACAGAAGTAGCTACCATTTACCCCATCACACCTTCCTCCCCCATGGCAGAACATGTAGACAGCTGGTCTGCAAACGGCAAAAAGAACCTGTTCGGCCAGACAGTACGTCTGCTGGAACTGGAATCTGAAGCAGGTGCTGCCGGTGCGATGCACGGCTCCCTGGAAACAGGCGCACTGACCACTACATACACAGCTTCTCAGGGTCTGCTGCTGATGATCCCCCCTATGTACAGAATCGCTGGTCAGCTGAAGCCCGGCGTTTTCCATGTATCTTCCCGTACAGTAGGTACACATGCCTTCTCCATCTTCGGTGACCATTCCGACGTTATGGCTTGCCGTCAGATCGGCTGCGCAATGCTGTCCTCCGCTTCCGTTCAGGAAGTTATGGATCTGGCCG
>CALFPN010000095.1 GCA_937919015.1 uncultured Clostridia bacterium | reverse complement strand
CGTCTTTCCTGTTCCGATAGAGGCAAGCACTTTCTTATCATTATAATCCAAATGATCCACATCAATGTGCTTTCCGGTACTTTTCTCAATAAATTCCACTGCATCGTGAATCACCGTAAGCGTGCGAAGCCCCAGGAAATCCATTTTCAAAAGACCCAATTCCTCCAAAGTGGTCATGGTAAACTGGGTGGTAATGGAACCGTCTGAGCCTCTGGAAAGCGGTACAAATTCATCTGCCGCCTTAGGACAGATGACCACTCCAGCCGCGTGCATGGAGGTATGTCTGGGCAACCCCTCCAGACGCTTACACATATCAATCAAATGATGAACCTGCTCATCCTCCTGATAGAGCTTACGGAATTCAGGATTTAACTCCAAAGCCCTCTCCAAGGTAATATTTAATTCGTTGGGAACCATTTTGGCAATGGAATCCACATAGGCATAGGGAAGGTCCATAACTCTTCCCACATCACGGATAACACCCTTTGCCGCCAGGGTACCGAAAGTAACAATCTGTACCACCTTATCCGCACCATATTTTTTACCTACATAATCAATAACCTCCTGCCTGCGCTCAAAGCAGAAGTCAATATCGATATCGGGCATGGATACACGCTCGGGATTCAGGAAACGCTCGAAAATCAGGTCGTATTTTAAGGGGTCGATGGTCGTAATAGAGAGACAGTAGGAAACCATACTGCCTGCCGCCGAGCCACGGCCGGGGCCAACGATGATACCGTTGTCCTTTGCGTATTTGATAAAATCCCAGACGATGAGGAAATAATCCACATACCCCATGTTTTCAATGGTAGAAAGCTCGTATTCCAGTCTTTCCTTCCATTCCGCTTTCGCTTCCGGATATTTTGATCGGAAGCCCGCATAGCAGACCTCTCTCAGATATTCCTTTGCTGTTTTGCCTTCCGGCACATCAAAACGAGGTAGTTTCAGATCATGGAAGGTAAATGTCACATTGCATCGTTCCGCGATCTTTGCCGTATTTTCGCAGGCTTCAGGGGCATAATGAAACAGCTGATACATTTCTTCCGGACTTTTCACAT
The DNA here is from genome assembly GCA_937919015.1 of uncultured Clostridia bacterium. Classification (GTDB taxonomy): domain Bacteria; phylum Bacillota; class Clostridia; order Lachnospirales; family Anaerotignaceae; genus Anaerotignum_A. The sequence continues at coordinate 4,436 of CALFPN010000095.1, read as the reverse complement.
AGAACTGTCCGCCCTCATACCGCATCCTATCCTCGTCCAGAATGGTTTTGCCTGTCTGGATACACAGAAGGATATCGTGAGGTTCTGCATCTTCTTTATAAATGTAATGGCTGTCATTAGTGGCGATGAGGGGGATACCTGTTTCGACACTCATTTTCACCAATGCCTGATTGACCACTTTCTGCTCACGCATACCATGATCCTGCAGTTCCAGGAAGAAATTGCCTTCCCCGAAGATCTCCAGATATTCCAGAGCCGCTTCCTTCGCCTTTTCATAGGAAACGGTCAGAATGTTTCTGGGTACTTCCCCCGCAAGGCACGCGCTGGAAGCAATCAGCCCTTTGCTGTATTTTCGCAAAAGTTCCTTATCCACACGGGGCTTGTAATAGAACCCTTCCGTAAATCCGTAAGAAACCAGCTTAATCAGATTTTGATAGCCTTCATTGTTTTCTGCAAGGAGGACCATATGATAATATCCGCCGCCCTTGCCTTCTTTTTTGAAACGAGAACCCTCCGCCACATAAACCTCACAGCCGATGATGGGCTTTACCCCTGCTTCCAAAGCAGCTTTGTAAAATTCCACCGCACCATACATGGCTCCATGGTCTGTGATGGCGATGCTGTCCATGCCCAATTCTTTCACCCGCTGCACCAATTCCTTGATTTTTGCAGAACCGTCCAGCAGACTATATTCGGTATGGACATGAAGATGTGTAAACGGCATGTCTTTTTGACTCATTTTTTCCTGATCCAAACTGCACACCTCCGCTTCTACCCACACTCTTCTTTTTCGCTTCACCTAAGAATCTTGTAATATTATACCATAAAGTATCTTTGAAATAAAACAAAATTATCAAGATTCTACCCTTGAAAATAGAAAATCCAAACAAAAAAAAACGATATTTTTCAGCAAAACGCATAAATACCAGTTATCTTTTGTCCCATTAGGCAATTTTTGCCCCACTTTTCGTTCACTTTTTTATTCATATCGTAGAGCTTCCACAGGATCCTTTTTTGCTGCTTTTCCGGCAGGATACAAACCGAATCCGAGCCCCACCAAGGCAGAAAAAATAACTGCCACTGCCACCACGGAAGGTTTCACCACGGCAGAAATACCCACCAACGCACTGCCTACTGTCACAATCGTAATCCCCAAAACCGTACCAATCAGCCCACCTGCGGCGGAAATAGCCGCTGCCTCGATCAAAAACTGTATCAGGATATCCTTTGTCTGAGCCCCAAGGGCTTTGCGGATACCGATCTCTCGGGTACGCTCCGTCACAGAGACCAGCATGATATTCATAATGCCGATGCCCCCTACCAAAAGGGAAATGGCTGCAATGGCCCCTACTACCAAAGACAGAGAACTAAGCATACCATCCATCATATCCATCTCTTCCATGGCAGAATAAGAACGCACTTCGTCCAAAGAACGGCTTTTCATTCTTGCCGCGAAGCCGCGGACGCGCTCCTGTATCTGCGCCATATCCCCGTCAGGGTTCATACAATAATATAGACTCCAATTCCCACTATCCGGGCTGATCATAATGCTTTCCGGCACATAAGCCGTTTGAAAGCCGCCGCCGCTGAGCATCTTCATCAGCGCAGAATCCGTATTTTCAAAGATACCGATCACCATCAGCTCTTCCAGTTCCTGTCCGATGCTGGTCTGGAGGGTCTTGCCCACGGCATTTTCCGTACCGAAGATGTTGTAGGCCGTTTCCTTATCCAAAACGATATATCGACGCTCTTCCAGAATATCTCTGTCCTGCAGCATACGCCCGTAAAGGATCTTCGGATCTTCCATGGCAGTGGGATTCTCCGCCAGCCCTGACAGATAGACCGTCTCCTTTCTTCTTCCGGCCTTCAATTCACACCGTTCCTGGGGGCGAAACCCTGTGTAAATCAAATCTTCCCCCAAGGCTTCTTTCACCCGCTCTGCATCTTCCTTATAAAACAAATCACTTTCGGAATAATAATTATCCTCTGTCATAATGTAAAGATACGCCAGCCCTGTCCCTACATTTTCATATTCACTGGCCACCACGCTGCGCATGGTATCCCCCAGAGAAACAATGGCGATGACGGAACTGATGCCGATAATCATTCCCAGCATGGTCAGAAAGGAACGGAGTTTGTTAGCGTGAATGGCAGAAAATGCCAGTTTGATGTTTTCAAATATCATCTTTTCCCACCCTTTCGTCACTGATGATCTGTCCATCCTGAAAACGAACAATACGTTTCGTATATTGGGCAATATCTTCTTCATGGGTCACAACGATGACCGTTGCCCCCTCCTCATTCAGCTTTGTGAAAAATTCCATGATCTCATGGGATGCCTTTGTATCCAGATTGCCCGTAGGCTCATCGGCCAGCAAAATGGCGGGATCATTTGCCAAAGCTCTGGCAATGGCCACCCGCTGCTTCTGCCCGCCGGAAAGCTCATTGGGCATATGATGCACCCGCTCGCCCAAGCCTACCTTTGTCAGCAACGCTTCCGCCTTTTTCTTTCGTGCTTCTCCCTTCATCCCCCTGTAAATCATGGGGATCTCCACATTTTTCAAAGCAGAGGTACGGGGAATCAGCTGAAATGCCTGAAAAACAAAGCCGATCTTCTGATTACGGATGCGGGAAAGATCGTTTTCCCCCTGTTCTGCAATACTGATACCATCCAAAAGATACATCCCCTCGAAGCGTCTGTCCATACAGCCCAAAATATTCATCAAGGTAGATTTACCGGAACCGGACTGCCCCATGATGGCTACATATTCCCCTTCATAAATGGTCAGATTCACATCCCGCAAGGCATGGACCTGCACCGCTCCTGTGTCATATGTTTTATGTAAATGTTCAATTTTGATCATCTCTTTCATAGGGCATCACTCCTGCTGCGGCAAAACATCCATACCTTCCGTTAAGGCAAGGCTGGGGTTCAGTACGATGGTCTGACCCTCTTTCAAGTCGCCGCCCTTGATCTCCACATACAAATCTGTTTCCAATCCCAATTCCACAGGAACGATGCGGATGGTATTGTCTTCATTCACCACATAAACAACGGTGGAACCGTCTTCCAGTTCACCCACGGCTTCATACGGCACTGTCAAAGCCTGCGCCGCTTTGGCGATATGAATGGTCGCCTTTGCCGTGATCCCCGCAATCAGCTTCTCGTTTTTCTCTGTCACAGAAACATACACAGGAATTACCCGTTCGGAAGCAGCACCATCCTTCAGTTCCCCCGTAGGAGAAATGCGGGTCACCTTTCCCGCAACACTGGCCCCGTTTAGAATATCCGCAGTAATATCCACATCCTGCCCCACTTTGATTTTTGCGATATCCTTTTCTCCGACCATCACCTTCATCTGCAGGGTATCGATATTTTCAATGACGAACATGGGCTTATCCTCTTCCGTTTCATCGGCAAAACGTCCCACCTTCGTATTGACACGGGTCACCGTCCCATCGATCATGCTGCGGATCTGGCAATCCTCCAACGCGCTTGCCTGTATGCCGATTTCCTGCTTTCTATTGGCAAGGGCCTGTTTTTCCACTGCAGAAAGAACAGTCTTCCCCTTTTCCGCGGGAATTTTATCGAGGGCATCCTTCGCCGCATCTAATTCTGATTGACTGGCTGCGCCGATATCAAAGAGTGCTTTCGTGTCATCATACAGCTTTTTGGCATGATTATATTCCACCTGTCTGTCCCGCAGCGTTTCTGCCTGCTCCTTCTGCAAAAGAGCAAGGTCGCCTTTCTTAAGGGACATTTCCTGAGAAAGATCCGTGCTATCCAGAACGGCCAGCAGTTGCCCTTTCTTTACTCTGTCCCCCTCTTTTACCAAAAGCTCTTTTACTTCATAATGCAGACGGGAGACAACTTCCACACTTTCTGTTCCTTCCAGAACAGCCTTCAGCTTCAGTGTCTCCTCCAGATCCTGCTTTTCCGCCATTGCCGTACTGACCGTCTCTGCGGGGGCCTCACCTTTGCCCATGGCCAGTTTTATCCCTGCTGCCGCAAAGAGCACCACCACCGCAATCACGATCTTTTTTCTCTTTGTCAATTTCATTCGTTTCCCCTCCTCTTTGGTTTTTATAGAGCCATTATACGAAATAAATCAAAAGAAGAACGGTAGGAATTCTTAAAATTTCTTTAATTTTCAGAGGAAATAAAAAAGCTGTACCATCTCCTTTCCAAAAACAGGTTGACAAAATTTTGAAGAATGCTATAATAGTCAGCAACACAAAACAATTTCATAAAAAGGCGATGACGAAGAGGGTCGAGTGCCTGCGTTTTCAGAGAGTCGGCGGTTGCTGCGAGCCGATAACAATTTCACTCAATGACCTATGGCTTCTGAGCCGGAGGTTCGAAAGCATCCTTGGGATGTCGGTAGGCTCCTCCCGTGACTGCTGCGTAAAAGCATAGGGCTTGTTGGAGCCTGAGA